>JANREL010000066.1:4680-6599 GCA_030758355.1 Polaribacter sp. | reverse complement strand
TACAATTCCCACATATGACCAAAATATCCAAAAGCTGCAGAGCGAAATTTTTTATGCTTAAAAACGTTTAAAAAAGCAAAAACATTTACTTTCTGACTTGGTTTTCTATAAGGACCATCAGGAACAAACAACAACATGATAAAACCTCCAAATCCAGCAAGTATAGACGTAATAATTAACACATTTCTCCATTCATGGAAATTGGTTACGTCTTTTAATAAATGAGGAAAGGCAGTTCCTAAAACCAAAGCACCCACTAAAAACCCCAATGATTTTCCTAAGCTGCTCTCAAAATAATCAACTGCTATTTTAATTCCAACTGGATAAATTCCTGCCAGAAAAAAACCCGTTAAAAATCGAATTGAAAGTAACGTTATTAAATTATTTCCCTCCCATAAAATGCCCAAATTTAAAAACGCACCAAGCAAAGCACTTGTAAAAAAAACTTTTGATGGAGAAAATCTATCTGCAATTGTTAAGATTGCAAAAGTTAAAGTGCCAATGATAAATCCGAATTGTACCCCAGAAGTTAACAAACCTAAAGCATTGCTATTAAGGTTGAAATTTTCAATTAAATCATTGATAACTCCATTTCCAGCAAACCAAAGAGTTGTGCAACAAAATTGAGAAATTACAATAATGGGAAGAATTATAGTTGCTTTTTTAAACACAATAAACCTAAACATTCTTTAAAATTGATGCAACTGTTTCTTGATATTTTTTAGGACTACTGGCTTTTTTAATTGCCTTAACTATTTTTTGTGGATTGGGAAAAGATTGCGAAAAGAATTCCCAAAAACCTAACATTTTCATTTTTATGGGAGTTGGTCCAGAAAGATACTCATCATATTGTTGATAAATACGATCATGGAATTCAGAAAAAATTTCCCATCTATTTTTTGGATACGCTTTAGTATCATTTTTTATCATATTTGGTAAAAAAGGATCTGCAATTAAACCACGACCAATCATAAAATGATCGATTGTTGGAAATCGATTTTGAATTTTTTTAAAGCTTTCTAAACTGGTAATATCTCCATTATAATACAATTTGTGTTTTGTGCCGCTAATGCATTTTTCAAAAGCATCTAAATCTACAGGGCCATTGTACAATTGTTTTCCAATTCGTGCGTGAATCGCAATGTTTTTAAGTGGATACTTGTCTAAAATAGGAAAAGCATCTAAAATTTCTGTTGCGTTTTCATAACCCATTCGCATTTTCATAGAAACCACAATATCAGATTCGTTATGTGCTTTGTGCAAAACTTCGTTAATTCTTGTTGGATTGCAAATTAAGCCAGAACCCATTCCTGATTTTGTAACCATTGGATATGGGCAACCTAAATTCCAATTCAATTCTTTATACCCTAAACTTTGTACGTATTTTACTACAAACAGAAATTCATCTGGGTCATTCGTCATTACTTGAGGAATCACATTTAAAGTGGAATTATTCTCCAATTGCAAATCGTTTTGATACGATTGTTTTATTTTTAACTGCCCATTTAAACGAATATACGGAGCGTAAAAAGTGTCTATCCCACCAAAATAATGTTGAAAAGCATTTCGAAATCTAAAATCTGTAAAGCCTTGTAAAGGTGACGAAAGTAAGGTAGGAGCCATCTAATTTTTTAGTTGAGCAAAGATACGGATTTTGGTTTTTCATCAATAGTTATAAAGAGCAATGTAATTCTTAAAAATATAAACCCTTAGAAAATGATTAAAGTTAGTAAACAAGCTTAGCCCTGATTGAGCGGTTTGTTTGAGCTCTTTTTTGCTTTTCTGCAGAAAAAGCGAGTAGCGAAAGCAGGAAACAGCTTCAAATAAAAAATCCCGAGCAAAAACTCAGGATTTTAGTATCTAAAAATCTAAACTATAATTCTAATGCTTTTTCTGGATTGTTGTTCATCAAAATTTCT
>JANREL010000066.1:0-4580 GCA_030758355.1 Polaribacter sp. | reverse complement strand
AAATCTAAACTATAATTCTAATGCTTTTTCTGGATTGTTGTTCATCAAAATTTCTACGGGATTTTCTAAAGCTTCTTTTACAGCTACTAAAAATCCTACCGATTCACGACCATCAATAATTCTGTGATCGTAAGAAAGTGCTACATACATAATTGGCTGAATCACTACTTGTCCATTCACCGCCATTGGTCTGTTTACAATGTTGTGCATTCCTAAAATTCCACTTTGAGGAGGATTGATAATTGGAGTGGATAACATTGAGCCAAACACACCACCATTAGTAATAGTGAATGTTCCTCCAGTCATTTCATCAACCGTAATTTGTCCATCTCTTGCTCTTAATGCCAAGCGTTTTACTTCGCTTTCAACACCTCTAAATGATAAATTTTCTGCGTTGCGAATGACTGGCACCATTAATCCTTTTGGCCCTGAAACCGCAATAGAAATATCATGAAAATCATTGACTACTTGAAAATCTCCATCAATCATTGAGTTCACGTCTGGATACATTTTTAACGCTCTCACAACAGCCAATGTAAAGAAAGACATGAAACCTAAGCCTACACTATGCTTGGCTGAAAATGTATCTTTGTATTTGGCGCGCAAATCAAAAATTGGTTGCATGTTTACTTCATTAAATGTAGTTAACATCGCTGTTTCGCTTTTTACAGCAACCAAACGTTCTGCCACTTTTCTGCGCAACATAGACATTTTTTTGCGCTCTGTATTTCTTGAACCATTTGCAGGTTGTGAACCAAAAGAAGGCACAGCATTTACGGCATCTTCTTTGGTGATTCTTCCATCTTTTCCAGTTCCATTTACTGATAAAGCTTCAATTCCTTTTTCAGCCAATACTTTTTTTGCTGCAGGTGAAGCAGTTCCTGTTGCGTATGTTTTTGTTTCTACCTTTGGCGCTTCGCTTTTAGCCTTTGGTTGTTCCGTTACAACTGCTGACTGCGACTGCTTATTGTCCTCTGAGTTTTCTGATGGTTTTGCAGCACTTGTATCAATCAAACAAACAATTGAACCCACGGCAACTGCATCACCTTCAGCAGCTTTTAAAGTGATAATACCACTTTCTTCTGCTGGTAATTCAAGGGTTGCTTTGTCAGAATCCACCTCAGCAATGGGTTGATCTTTTTCTACATAATCTCCGTCTTCAACTAACCAAGTTGCAATTTCTACTTCTGTAATTGATTCTCCCGGAGAAGGAACTTTCATTTCTAAAATCATCAGTTCTTATTTTTATTAGGCTGATTATTCATCAGCAATTGATTAATTTTCTATTTATAATATGGTGTTTTTAAGATTTTGAATCACTAAAAACACTGTCAATAACGGCTTTATGTCTTTTCTTAAAACGGGTACTTGAACCTGCTGCAGGAACTGCATAATAATTTAGAGAGCAAACATTTAAATTTACCAACTCAAAACGCTGTAACATAAAACTCCATGCACCCATATTTCTTGGCTCTTCTTGTGCCCAAATATATTCTTGAATGTGTGGATATCTGTCGATTACTTTTTGAATTTTTTCTTTATGTAATGGAAATAATTGTTCAATTCGAACTAGCGCAATGTCTTCTCTTCCCAAGGTTTCTCGTTCTTCTAACAAATCGTAATAAAATTTCCCGGAACAAAATACCAATTTTGTTACATTTTCTGGTGTTAAAACATCATCAATAACCTCTTGAAATTCGCCAGCTGCTAAATCTTCAATAGAATTGACCACTTTTGGATGACGCAACAAACTTTTTGGTGTAAAAACAATCAAAGGTTTACGGTAATTACGTTTCATTTGACGGCGCAACAAGTGATAAAAATTACTTGGAGTGGTGCAATTGGCAACAGTCATATTATCTTCAGCACATAATTGCAAATAACGCTCAATTCTGGCAGATGAATGCTCAGAACCTTGCCCTTCATACCCATGAGGAAGTAAGACTACAATTCCGTTTTGCACTTTCCATTTATCTTCCGCAGCAGAAATATATTGGTCAAACATGATTTGAGCTCCGTTTGAAAAATCTCCGAATTGCGCTTCCCAAATGGTCAACGTATTTGGATGCGCCATGGCATATCCATAATCAAAACCTAATACTCCATATTCAGACAATAACGAATTATAAATCGTCATTTGTCCTTTATTATTCGGATTTGTGTTCAACAAATTGATTCTTTCTTCAGTTACTTCATCACGCAAAATAGCATGTCTGTGTGAAAAAGTACCTCTTTCAACATCTTGACCTGAAATACGCACATTATATCCTTCTTCCATCAAACTTCCGTACGCTAAATTCTCTGCCATCCCCCAATCTAGTTGATTGGTTTCAAAAACCATATTGGCTCTTCCTTCTAAAATACGCACAGCTTTGTTTACAAATTTTGCCCCTTCAGGAACGGTAGAAACGATTTTTGCGATATTTTTTAACTTATCTTCTTGATAAGTTGTATTTACTGGCTGTAACATAGCATCCAAATGTTGGCGCTCAAATCCTTCCCAGGTAGATTGCATAAATTCGACTACTTTCGAATTTTTATCTTCTTTTGCTAAATCAAATTCACGATTTAGCATTTCTTTAAATTCATCTGTAATTTCTACCAAATACGATTTATTTATAGTCCCTTCAGCAATCAATTTTTCAGCATAAATATCTTTTGGATTTTTATGTTTTGCAATCGCTTTGTATAATTTGGGTTGTGTAAAACGTGGTTCATCACCTTCGTTATGCCCGTATTTTCTATACCCTAACAAATCAATAAAAACATCCGCTTTGAAACGCATTCTGAATTCTAATGCCATTTCCATGGCATGACAAACTGCTTCAATATCATCGGCATTTACATGCAAAACTGGTGATAAGGTTACTTTTCCAACATCTGTACAATAGGTGCTTGAACGGGCATCTAAATAATTGGTAGTAAACCCAATTTGATTATTTACCACAATATGGACTGTTCCTCCAGTTTTATAGCCATTCAATTTTGCCATTTGAACGATTTCGTAAGCTATTCCTTGCCCTGCAATTGCAGCATCACCATGAATGATGATTGGTAATATTTTACTTGAATCTCCGTTGTATTTTTTATCGATTTTCGCACGAGTAATTCCTTCTGCAACTGCAGCAACCGTCTCTAGATGCGATGGATTGGGAACTAAATTCATGGTAATTTCACTACCATTTCTGAAAGTTTTACTCAACGTAATTCCCAAGTGATATTTTACATCACCATCAATGTCTTCTTCTTCAAAATCTTTTCCTTCAAATTCACTAAATAAATCTCTGACAGGTTTTTTAAAAATATTCACAAGTGTATTTAAACGACCTCTATGAGCCATCCCTAAAACACACTCTTTAACACCAAACTTTTCTGCTGCATCTCTTAATAAAACGCTGATTCCCGGAATTAAAGCTTCACCACCTTCTAAAGAAAACCGCTTTTGACCTACATATTTGGTTTGTAAAAAATTTTCGAAAGTTACAGCTTGATTCAGTTTTGATAGAATGTATTTTTTAGCATCTACAGAATACATGGGGTGATTGTCATTTTCATTCAATCGCGTTTGCCACCATTTAATTTTTTCAGGATTTCTCATATACATGTATTCAACGCCAATTGAGTCGCAATAAATACTCTGTAAGTGCTGAATGATTGTTGCTAGTGTTGTTTTTCCAAGGCCTAGAACTTCACCAGCAGAAAATTCTTTTTGTAGATCCTCTGATGATAAACCAAAAGTTTCAATAGCTAATGAGGGATGATACTGTCTTCTTTCTCTTACCGGATTTGTTTTTGTAAACAAATGACCTCTAGTTCTATAACCATTAATCAAATCAACTACTAAAAATTCCTTTTTTACTTCTTGAGGAATTTCAATTATAACTTCTTGGGTTTTTACAGAAGGCACATAATCTTTAAACGAATAATGTTCGTTTGCCAAATCATATCCTTGAAAAAAGCTTCTCCAGCTTGCCTCAATAGCATCTGGATTCAATAAATATTGGTCGTATAAATCGGCGATAAAGCCTATGTGTGCAGCGTTTAAAAACGAAAATTTATCCATAAACTGTTGTATGCTTTTTAGATAGCTAAATAATGGCCTCAAAAATACGATTTTTAAGATTAAAGCATATTTTTTTCTTTCATATTAATACTTAAACTTTTATTAAAAAAACAAAAAATATTTTTGCCTATATTTCAAAAAGGTATATATTTGCACTCGCTTATCACAAAATAGTGAAGCAAACTCCTCCTTAGCTCAGTTGGTTAGAGCATCTGACTGTTAATCAGAGGGTCCTTGGTTCGAGCCCAAGAGGGGGAGCAAAATAAGCAATTGCTTATTTGCTTTATTTTAAAGTCTGCGAAAGTAGCTCAGGGGTAGAGCATCACCTTGCCAAGGTGAGGGTCGCGGGTTCAAATCCCGTCTTTCGCTCTGTTCTTAAAAAATACCAATGCTGAAGTGGTGGAATTGGTAGACACGCTGGACTTAAAATCCAGTGAGCAGTAATGTTCGTGCGGGTTCAAGTCCCGCCTTCAGTACAAATAAAAACCTCAACTAACTGATTATAAGTTACTTGGGG
>JANREL010000065.1 GCA_030758355.1 Polaribacter sp. | reverse complement strand
CGAATATTTTTATAACGATCTGTACTAAATTTCAATAACAATGGGACGTGTAAATAGGTTGAGCCTACTTCGCGAATACTATCTCTAGGAATTGCCAAATGATTGAAATAAATTTTCTTTGAATTGCTAACCAAACCAGGTTCAAAACGAAGATTTAGATTTTTGTGCAAACGCAAATCTGCAATCAAACCCACATTAAAACCTCCTGTGGGTGACACTGTAATATCGGCATTTGCAATCGAACTATTTCTTAAATTGAGCTTAAAATCATTTTGATTTACTCCTAAATAAAACCCATAATGTAATTTTCGTTCATCAAAAGTTGGGAGTTTTTCTATGCGTTCTGATTGCCCAAAAGCTACCAAAGAAATCAAAAAGAAGAGTCCAATAAAAAACGTTTTTTTAATCATTTTATTTTCGGGCGGTATAAATAGTTGCTACTCCAAAAGTAACAGGATGATGTGTTACATCACTAAACCCATTTTTACGCAAAATATTGTTAAATACCTCTCCAAAAGGAAAAGAATTTGCAGATTCTGAGAGATAGGTATAAGCAACTTTGTCTTTAGAAAACAATTTTCCAACCAATGGCAATATGAAATTCGTATAGAATTTATAACCTTGTTTGAAAGGAAATTTCGTTGGATTTGAGGTTTCTAAAATCACTAAAACACCAGTTGGTTTTAAAACTCGCGCAATTTCTTTGATGCCTTTTTCAAGATTTGCAAAATTTCGAACACCAAAAGAAACCGTAATGGCATCAAAAGCATCATTCTCGAAAGGCATTTCTTCAGAATCACCCACAATCATGTCTATCTTTCTAGACAGATTTGCTTTGTTGATTTTTTGTTTGCCAACTTCGAGCATTCCTGCTGAAATGTCCAATCCTATGATTTTGTCAGGATTCAAATTTGCCATCATCATTACCAAATCTCCAGTACCAGTGGCAATATCTAGAATTTGTTTTGGATGGTTTTCCCCAACAAATTTTACAACTTTTTTTCGCCATTTTACATCAATTCCCAGAGAAATTACTCGGTTTAACCCATCATAATTAGTTGAAATGGCATCAAACATTTGTGTGACTTGTTCTTTTTTTCCAAGTTCAGAATCTTTGTATGGTTTAATATTTTCAGACATTTACAGCATTTTTATCCATTAATGGCAACAACACCATTGATTTGATTTGGCAACATTTCTTTCAATAAATTTTCGATACCATTTTTTAAGGTTGCAGTAGAGGATGGACAACCGCTGCAAGCTCCTTGCAACACAACACTTACAATTTTGTTGGATGCATCATACGAACGAAATG
>JANREL010000064.1 GCA_030758355.1 Polaribacter sp. | reverse complement strand
AACATCAGACACTTCAAGCCACTAAATTTTTGAGTAAATGGATTGAAGCGAAAAATAAAAATTAATTTAAATTATCTTAAATCAACCCAGCACGTTTCAGTAACGCATCAGGTTTTGGTTCTTTGCCACGAAAACGTTTGTACAAATCCATAGGTTTTTGGGTACCACCTTTGGATAGTACATTTTCTTTGAATTTTGTAGCCACTTCTTTATCAAAAATACCTTTTTCCAGAAAGTATTCAAAGGCGTCAGCATCCAACACTTCTGCCCATTTATAGGAGTAATATCCTGCAGAATATCCACCTTGAAAAATATGTGAAAAAGCAGTACTCATACAATTTTCTGCTACCTCTGGATATAATTTTGTTTCGAAAAAAGCCTCGTTTTCAAAATCTTTGATAGACGTTATTTCTGAAGGATTTTCACTGTGCCATTTCATGTCTAAAATTCCAAAACTCAATTGACGTAAGGTTTGCATTCCTTCGTGAAAACTGGCTGATTCTTTGATTTTTTCCACATATTTCATCGGAATAATTTCGCCTGTTTTGTAATGTTTTGCAAACAATTCTAAGGCTTCTTTTTCATAACACCAATTTTCTAAAACCTGACTTGGCAATTCAACAAAATCCCAAGAAACCGATGTTCCTGATAAACTTGTATAGGTGGTGTTTGCTAACATTCCATGCAATGCATGCCCAAATTCGTGAAACAACGTAGTTACTTCATTAAAGGTTAACAAAGAGGGTTTTGTGGCAGTTGGTTTGGTAAAATTACAAACAATAGACACGTGAGGACGTTCATTGATGCCATTTTGTATGAATTGTGATTTGTAGGACGTCATCCAAGCACCATTTCTTTTTCCTTTTCGCGGATGAAAATCAGCATAAAAATGGGCGATAAAATGGTCTTTAGAATCCCAAACTTTATAGGTTTTTACATCTTGATGGTATTTGTCAATGTCAAAAACTTCCTCAAAATGCAAATCGAATAATTTAGTAGCGATGCTAAAAACACCCGCAATCACATTTTCTAATTGAAAATAAGGTTTCAATTGTTCTTGATCTAAATCAAACAATTCTTTTTTCAATTTCTCCCCATAATACGCACCATCCCACTTTTGGAGTTGATCAATTCCGTCTAATTTTTTAGCATAATTTTCAAGATGTTTGAATTCTCTTTCAGCAGCAGGTTTCGCTTTTTGAAGTAATTCGTTTGAAAATTCAATTACTTTTTCAGGAGTTTCTGCCATTCGTTCTTCTAAAACAAAATGCGCATGTGATTTGTATCCTAGTAAATTGGCTCTTTCATTACGTAACTTAACGATGTTTAAAACGATTTGTTCGTTGTTGTTTTCATTATTTTGAAAGCCTTTTTTACCAGCAGCAATCGCCAATTTTTTACGCAATTCCCTATTGTTTGCATAGGTTAAAAACGGAACATAACTTGGGAAATCTAATGTAAAAATATATCCTTCTTTATTTTTTTCTTTTGCCAATTCTTGGGCAGCTTCTTTGGCAGATTCTGGCAAACCAGCAAGATCTTTTTCATCTGTTAAATGCATTTCAAAAGCATTGGTTTCAGCCAATACATTCTCTCCAAATTGTAACGAAAGTTTTGATAATTCACTGTCAATTTTGCGTAAATTCGATTTTTTCTCTTCGGATAAATTTGCCCCATTTCTTGCAAAACTTTTGTATTGTTTTTCCAACAACATGTCTTGTTCTGGCGATAATTGTAAGCTTTCTTTTGAATCAAATACCGATTTTACTTTGGCAAATAACGCTTCATTTAAGGTAATATCATTTCGGAATTCACTCAACCAAGGAGAAATTTCTTGTGCAATTTTTTGAATTTCATCATTCGTTTCAGCAGCATTTAAATTGAAAAAAATACTGGTAATTCTGTTGAGTGTTTCACCCGAAAAATCCAATGCAGCAGTAGTATTTTCAAAAGTTGGTTTTTCAGGATTTGAGACAATAGCATCAATTTCAGCTTTTGCCATTTCAATTGCTTTTTCAATCGCAGGTTTATAATGTTGCGATTCAATTTTTGAAAAAGGTGCTGTATTAAAATCTTGTAAAAGTGGATTCATGTACTGTGAGTTCAAAGTTTAAAATTCTAGGTTCAGGGTTAATTTTGAATATTGAATTATGAATTCCGAACTTTTTTAGAAGCTTGTTCTACTTTCATTTTTAAGCCTTCTTTGTAGGCAATAATTTTATCCAACACACATTTATCAGAAGCTCCAATAATTTGAGCAGCTAAAATTCCAGCATTTTTGGCACCATTTAACGCAACAGTTGCTACAGGAACACCTCCTGGCATTTGTAAAATAGACAACACAGAATCCCATCCATCAATAGAATTGCTGCTTTTTACAGGAACACCAATTACTGGTAAAGGACTCATACTTGCTACCATTCCTGGCAAATGTGCGGCACCTCCTGCACCAGCAATAATGACTTTGATGCCTCGTAAATGAGCGTTTTTTGCGTAGTCAAATAATTTTTCAGGAGTTCTATGAGCTGACACAATATCTACTTCGATTTGAATGTCAAAACTTTCTAAAATATCAATGGCTTCTTGCATTACTGGAAGATCAGAATCACTTCCCATTATTATTCCTATCATGATTTTATTTTTTTCTGATTAGTGACAGAATTTGTTTTTATTTTGAAATCACTCTAATCGTTTCTTTTACTTTTTGTGCAATTTCTCTGGCTGTATCAATGTCTTTATTTACAATCGTTACATGTCCCATTTTACGAAAGGGACGTGTTTCTTTTTTTCCGTAAATGTGAGGTGTTACTCCATCAATTCGTAAAACATCTTCAATATTTTCATAAAAAACTTGTCCCGAAAAACCTTCTTCGCCAACCAAATTTACCATAATTCCGGCAACTTTACTTTCGGTATTTCCTAAAGGAAGATTTAAAATTGATCGTAAATGTTGTTCAAATTGATTGGTGTAACTCGCTTCAATGGAATAATGACCAGAATTGTGTGGTCTTGGTGCTACTTCATTTACTAAAATTTCATCATTGGTTGTTTGAAACATTTCAACCGCCAATAAGCCAATAAAATCCAAATTATTGACAACTTTCAAAGCCACTTCTTGTGCTTTTTTCGCCACGGATTCCTCAATTCTGGCAGGACAAATTACATATTCAACTTGATTGGCTTCAGGATGAAACTCCATTTCAACAACAGGATAGGTTTTTGTTTCACCATCTTTATTTCGGGCAACAATGACTGCTAATTCGTTTTTAAATGGAATTAATTGTTCAGTAATACATTCAACATTTGGTAAATTTTCCAAATCCGAAAGGTTTCTAACAATTTTCACCCCATTTCCATCATAGCCAAAACGTGCTGCTTTCCATACAAAAGGAAATTCAAGTGTTGAATGTTCAATAGAATGTTTCAATTCTTCTAAGTAAGCAAAATGATAAAATGGAGCTGTTGGAATTTGATGATCAATATAAAAATGTTTTTGACGCGCTTTGCTTTGGATGATTCTTAGATTTTGCGGTTTTGGAAAAATAGGCAATCCTTCTTTTTCCAATTGATCTAAAGCATCAATATTTACATTTTCAATTTCGATAGTTAACAAATCTACTGTTTTTCCAAAGGCATAAACAGCATCATAATCTAGTAAATTTCCAATTTCAAATCGATTGCAAATTTCACTGCAAGGGGCATTTTTATCATTATCTAAAATAGCGGTGTAAATATCATATTTATGTGTTTCGGCTAACAACATTTTTCCTAATTGGCCACCACCTAAAACGCCTAAAGTAAATTTGGAAGAGAAATAATTTTTCAATTTATAACTTATTTTGTTTCTGCAAAAATAATCATCTTGCTGTTAAGAAACTAGTTAAAACTACTGATTTGAAGCGTGCTGCCATTTTTTACAACACGATATTCAATGGCAGGACATTGAAATCCATCTGTTTGAGGTGCGCCTCCAAAATCAACACTATATCTGCTATTATCACAAGGACATTTTAGAATCCTATTTTCAAAAATCATAGGTTGATTGCAATCGTTTGCAGGACATAATTTATCAAAAGCTACAAACTCAGTTCCGTTTTTATTAAATAGTAAAATACCTTTATTTCCCCCTACAATTTCTGCAAATCCTCCAGGAGTTTGTACGTTGATGAGTTCAGGATTGTTTAAATCTCTTAAAATATTTAAAGGTAAAGTTCGGATGCAATTTTGCAAATTCGCTGTATCTGAGCAATTTATAAATAAACAAACCCCAAATATAAAAGTTAGTTTTCGAATCATCTTTTAAAGACTGTAGTTACAAAACGATGCCAAGTTACAAATATTTTGTATATTTGTTTCACAATCTCATTCCTACTAAGGCAATGAGATTTTTAAATTTTAGAAACTATGAGTAACATATCTTATTATTCGCCAGAAGGATTAAAGAAATTGAAAGATGAATTGCTTCATTTAGAGCAAGTGGAGCGTCCAAGAGTTACCCAAGAAATTGCAGATGCAAGAGATAAAGGTGATTTGAGTGAAAATGCAGAATATCATGCTGCTAAAGAAGAGCAATCACATTTAGAAACGAAAATTGCAAAATTAAAAAATGTCATTTCGAATGCTCGTATTTTGGATGAAAGTCAATTAGACTCCTCAAAAATATTGATTCACTCAAAAGTGAAAATTAAAAACATTGCCAATAAAATGGAGTTTTCATATACACTCGTTGCAGATTCTGAAACGGATGTTCGTAATGGAAAACTTTCAGTAAAATCACCAATTGGTCAAGGATTGTTAGGGAAAGAAGTAGGGGAAATTGCCGAGATCAAAGTGCCAAATGGCATTATGAAATTTGAAATTTTAGAAATTTCAAGATAACAAAGTTCAAAATTTTAGGTTTAACATTCAAAGTTGAAAAATTGATTAAAAACCTAACTACTGCCTAACGTTTAATGATTAAATTCTAAATAAATGAGCATTTTTACAAAAATCATATCGGGTGAAATTCCCTGTTATAAAATCGCAGAAAATGACGAGTTTATTTCTTTTTTAGACATTAATCCGAATGCAAAAGGACATGCATTGGTAGTGCCTAAAAGAGAAGAAAACAAGCTTTTTGATTTGTCAAAAGATGAATATAACTCTCTTATGGATTTTTCTTACAGAGTTGCAAAGGCGCTTGAAAAATCAGTTCCTTGTAAAAGAATTGGAATGACAGTAATTGGTTTAGAAGTTCCTCATGTACATGTGCATTTAATTCCGATTAATGAAATGGCTGATATGCAATTTCAGCGAAAAATAAGTTTGTCAAAAGAGGAATTTGAGGCAATTGCTAAAGAAATATCAGGAAATTTTATTTAAAACTATTTCAAAAGTAGTGCCTTTTCCAATTTCTGATTTTTGTACAAAGATTTTCCCTTTGTGATAATCTTCCACAATTCTTTTAGAAAGTGATAATCCCAAACCCCAACCTCTTTTTTTTGTGGTAAAACCAGGTTTAAAAATTTGTTTGAATAATTTTTTGGGCATTCCTTTTCCACTATCAGCTATTATAATTCGCACTTTTTTATCCGAACTTTTAATTTTTAAGGAAACTTCGCCTTTTCCAAGCATGGCATCAATGGCATTTTTGATGATATTTTCAATCACCCAACCAAAAAGTTCTTCGTTGATAAGTGTTTGAATTTCTTTCTCTGAAGTTATAAATGAAAACGAAATTTGAGTAGAACTCCTAAATTTTAAATAATCAAACGCCTGTCTGGTAATCAAAACGACATCTCTTTTTTTCAACTCTGGAATGGAGCCAATTTTCGAAAAACGATTGGCAATAATATTCAATCTATGAACATCTTTTTCAATTTCATCAATATACGTTTCATCCACTTTTTCAGCTTTTAAAATGGCAATCCAACCCAATAAGGATGATAAAGGTGTGCCGATTTGATGAGCAGTTTCTTTGGCCATTCCTGTCCATAATTTATTGGTTTCTGCAGCTTTATTGGAACTGTAAAAAAGATAAATCACAGATAAAAACAACACTAAAATTAAGATTAATGCCAATGGATAATACGTAAGTTTTTTCAATAAATCAGAATCTCTGTAGTAAATGTATTGCTTGTTGTTACCGTCATAACTGATTTCAATTGGTTTGTTTTCTTTTTTCATAATTGCCAATTGTTTTCGCAAATACTCAGGATTTAATGATTTTATAGAATCTAAATTATTGGCATAAATAATTTCGTCTTCTTCATCTACTAAAATCATTGGAATGCTATTATTAGTAGTGATAATTTTGTCTGGCAACGCAATATTTGAATTTAAATCAGCCGTTGATAATTCTTTTTGAGCTTCCGCCAAAATTTCCATTTTGATGCGCTCCTCTTGTTTGAATCTTTGAAAAAAAGTATACGTATTCCATAAAATTAAGGAGACGATCACAAACGAAACAACAATACTAATTCGCTTAAATAAAAGTGGTTGGTTGAAAATATTCATTAAAACAAATATAAAGTTTTTGATTATAACTCATTTAAAGAATTGATAGTATCTTTAGGGCATAAAAAAATATGCATGCGTACTATTATTCCAAATGAAATTTCTACAGGACAATTTCACTCCTATTTATTAGGTGCCATTGCGCCAAGACCCATTGCTTTTGCGAGTACTATTGATCTTGAAGGAAATCCGAATTTATCACCTTTTAGTTTTTTCAATGTATTTGGCTCTAATCCACCAACTTTGATTTTTTCGCCTGCCAGAAGAGTAAGAGGAAATACAACAAAACACACTCTAGATAATGTTTTACTAACTAAAGAAGTAGTGATAAATGTGGTGAATTATGATATGGTGCAGCAAATGTCATTGAGTAGTTCAGAATATCCAAAAGGCGTGAATGAGTTTGTAAAAGCAGGATTTACCATGCTAAAATCAGAAGAAATAAAACCTTTTAGAGTGGCAGAATCTCCAGTGCAATTTGAATGTATCGTAAAAGATGTAATCTTTACTGGTGATGAAGGAGGAGCTGGAAATTTAATCATTTGTGAAGTTGTAAAAATGCATATTTCTGAAGCTGTTTTGGATGAAAATGGCGAAATAGATCAACACAAAATCGATTTGGTTGCTAGGGCGGGAGGTAATTATTATTCAAGAGCCAAAGATGGTTTTTTCGAAATTTTAAAGCCACTTTTTTCACTAGGAATAGGAATTGATCAAATTCCGTCTGCAATAAAAAATAGCAAAATATTGACAGGTAATGATTTAGGGATGCTAGGAAATGTTTCAGAATTGCCCTCAAAAGAAACTGTTGATAACTTTGGGAGAGAACATCCACAATTTATTGGGATTGAAACCATAAAAAAACATATTTTTGCGAAAGAGTTTTTAAAAAATAATGACATTGAAAGTGCTTGGAACGTACTTTTATTAAACTAAAAATGACATGGAAGTTATAGGTAAAGTAAAATTAATTGGTGACGTTCAGACGTTTGGTTCTGCTGGATTTAGAAAAAGAGAATTGGTTGTAACTACAGATGAGCAATATCCACAAATGATTATGATTGAATTTTTGCAAGATAAGGTTGATTTATTGAACAATTATAAAGTGGGTCAAGATGTAAAAGTTTCTATCAATTTACGTGGTAGAGAATGGATTAATCCTCAAGGTGAAGCAAAATATTTCAATTCAATTACAGGTTGGAGAATAGAAAGTCTATCTCAATCAGCATCAAATGCACAAAATTTACCTCCAGTTGATCAGTTTCAACCGGCAACAAATTTTACTGAAGAAGAGCCAGATGATTTGCCTTTTTAAATAGACAAGTTATATTATTTTAAATAAAAAAAAGAAATCATTATTGATTTCTCTTTTTTATTTAAAATAATTAAGTTTAACAATCTAAAAATTTAATTTAGTCTGCTTTTTTAGGCATAGGACCTCGTAAATGGATGATCAATCCATTCAAAAAATTTCGCAAGAATTGATCACCACATTCTACATATTTTGGGTGATCTTCATTTCTGAAAATAGCTCCAATTTCGCCTTTAGTTACCTTAAAATCGACCAATGCACAAATGTCTATAATATCTGAATCACGCAATTTGTGCGCAACTCTTAGTTTTTTAAAAATATCATTGTTAGATAATCCCATAGCGTCAAAAATACAATTTTTTAGTGAACTACTTGAAAAATTGCCCAAGCATAAATGGCAAAACGTGCAAAACGAAATAATCCAAAAAATGCCACATTTTTAAATGGATATTTAATCATACCCGCTGTGATACAAGCAATAGAAAAGGGTAATGGTAATAAGGCTCCAACTAAAATTAAAATCCCGCCCCATTTTCTGGAGTTTCTTAGATTATTTTCCATTTTTACCTCTAAATATTCTCTCAAAGAATCAATTTTTAGGGTCAATTTCCCTAAGAAATATGACAGCAATCCTCCAAAATAAGAAAGTGCTGCTAAAAAAAATAGATTAAAAATGGGAGTATCTGTTTTTTTTGTCCATGCAATAAATATCTCAGGCGGAATCAACCCTAATAGGGTTTCAGAGATAAAAAAAGTGATTAAAATGCCAATTCTCGAAAAAGTTTCGGTCATGTGTTGCAAGACTTCATTGATGTTGAAAACATATTTATTTACTAAAAAAATAAGTAACACAACTCCTAAAATAGGTAAAAAAGCTTTTTTTAAACTTGTCCAAACAAAAAGATAAAAACCAGTTCTCGAAAAATAATGATGCATTAGTTTTGCACGATGTGAGTTCGTTTTTTTCTTCTTTAGAGGTTTCATAAATACTTTACAATCTTTTTTAAAAAGGATTACAAAAGTACTTACAATCTTGGCTTGATTTACACATTTTGAAAAGATTAACGCTTTTTTAAATTATTCCAATAATTATAAGTATTGCTTTTTCAATTATCTTAATTTGTAACTTTGAAGTCATGATTTGGTTAACCGAAAAAATAGCATTTCCTCCGTATGAAAACACTTCTAGAGAGGGCATTATCGCATTGGGTGGAGATTTGTCAGTTGAGCGTTTGATTTTTGCCTATCAAAATGGAATTTTCCCCTGGTTTTCTGAAGGTGATCCTATTGTTTGGTATTGTCCAAAAAAGCGAATGGTGTTGTTTCCTGATGAATTGAACATTTCAAAATCAATGAAAAAAGCAATTCAAAAAAATCAATTTCAAATTACTGAAAACAAGGCTTTTGAAGAAGTAATTCGTCAATGTAAAATGATTCGAAGAAAGGATGAATTTGGCACTTGGATAACGGATGAAATGGAACAAGCTTATATCCATCTTCATAAAGTAGGTGTGGCTAAATCTATAGAAGTTTGGCACGATAATCAACTAGTTGGTGGCTTATATGGCATAGAAATGAACGAAATCTTTTGCGGAGAAAGTATGTTTAGTTCCGTTTCAAATGCGTCAAAAGTAGCTTTTATACATTTGGTTAAAAGCAACAAATACGCTTTGATAGACTGTCAAGTTTACAACAAACATTTGGATAGTTTGGGTGCTAGAGAGATTGACAGAAAGATTTTTTTAGAATTGCTAGAAAAATATCAATAAAAAACCTCACTTAATAAGTGAGGTTTTTATAATTTGTAGATAGAAATATTATCCTAAAGTTACTCTTTTGAATACTGTTACTTCAACATCACCATAAGTTTTAACGTATGAAGCTACATTTTTCTTGTCATCTTTAATAAATGCTTGGTCTAATAAACACAATTCTAAATCTAACGTTGTGTTGTCAGAGATAAAACGTTCTAATTTACCTGGTAAAATTTTATCCCAAATTTTCTCTGGTTTTCCTTCTGCAGCCAATTCAGCTTTTGCTTCAGCTTCAGCTTGAGCTAAAATTTCGTCAGTAAGTTGCGCTCTTGAAATGTATTTAGGAACATTTTTCAATGTTTTACCCAATCTTGCCAATTCGATATTATCTTTTTCAATAACAGCGATTCTAGCTTCAGTTTCAGCAGTAACGAATGCAGGATCAAAGTCTTTGTAAGATAACGTTTTAGCACCCATGGAAGCAACTTGCATTGCTACATCTTTCACTAAAATTTCAGCATTTTTTACAGGGGTAGACAATCCAACCAAAGCAGCGATTTTTCCAATGTGGGTATAAGAACCTACATAAGCAGCTTCAATTTTCTCAAAAGCAGTGATGTCTAGTTTTTCACCAATAACTCCAGTTTGTTCAACCAATTTATCTGCAACTGACATTCCGCCAAAATCAGCAGTCAAGAAAGATTCTTTACTATCATGATTGATTGCGATTGCAGCAAATTCTTCCGCCAATGCTACGAATTTATCGTTTTTCCCAACAAAATCAGTTTCACAAGCCAAAACAATTGCAACACCTACAGTTTTTTCATCGTTTATTTTTGTTACTGCTACGCCTTCAGTAGATTCTCTATCTGCTCTGTTTGCAGCAATTTTTTGACCTTTTTTACGTAAAATATCAATTGCTTTGTCAAAGTCACCACCAGCCTCTACTAATGCCTTTTTACAATCCATCATCCCAGCTCCAGTTGCTTCTCTTAAATTTTTAACATCAGCAGCACTTACATTTACTGTTTCCATGATTTATTTTTTATTAAATTAATTTATTCTTCTTCAGAAATTTCGATAGCTTTTGCAGTTACCACTTCTTCTACTTCTTCTTGATCGTCCTTACCTTTGTCTTTATCAGCTTTTCTGTCTGATAAACCTTCTGCGATTGCATTAGTGATGTGAGACAATACTTTGTCAATAGATTTTGAAGCATCATCATTTGATGGGATAACAAAATCCACCAATCTTGGATCTGAGTTGGTATCAACCATTGCAAAAATTGGAATGTTCAAATTTTGTGCTTCCGCAATTGCGATGTGTTCTTTTTTGATATCTACTACAAAAATAGCACCTGGCAAACGAGTCATATCAGCAATAGAACCTAAGTTTTTTTCTAATTTTTCTCTTTGACGGTTAATTTGTAATTTTTCTCTTTTAGACAAAGCATCGAAAGAGCCATCTGTTTTCATTCTATCAATAGAAGCCATTTTTTTAACAGCTTTTCTGATAGTTACAAAGTTAGTTAGCATTCCACCTGGCCATCTTTCAGTGATGTAAGGCATCCCAACAGCTTTTGCTTTTTCAGCAACAACGTCTTTTGCTTGTTTTTTGGTAGCTACGAATAATACTTTACGTCCAGAGTTTGCAATTTTTTTCAAAGCTTCTGAAGTTTCTTCTATTTTAGCAGCTGTTTTATACAAATCAATGATGTGAACACCATTTCTTTCTGTATAAATATATGGAGCCATGTTTGGGTTCCATTTTCTAGTAAGGTGTCCAAAATGTACACCACTATCTATTAATTCTTGAATGTTTACTTTTGCCATTTTTATAAATGTGTTTACTTTCTGTTTTTTTTAAATCAATATATAAGTAGTCTTTTCGAGTCTTATATATTTAGATACTAAACTGTTATTTGTTTTTTTAATAACAGTCTCAAAACGGTAATTAAGAAAAGAAAACAATGAAAAAACACGAAAGACTTGTTGTCCTGATTCTTTATTCTTGTTTCTCTTCTCCAAAACATTAACGTTTAGAGAACTGGAATCTTTTACGAGCTTTCTTCTGACCAAATTTCTTACGCTCTACCATTCTTGGATCGCGAGTTAATAAGCCTTCTGGTTTTAAAACTGCTTTGTTTTCTTCATTAATTGCTACTAAAGCTCTTGTAATTGCCAAACGAATTGCTTCAGCTTGACCAGTAACTCCACCTCCATAAACACTTACTTTGATATTGTAAGAAGTTACATTTTCAGTAAGCATTAAAGGTTGTTGCACTTTATACTGTAAAGAAGCAGTTGTAAAGTAATTTTTAAATTCTCTTTTGTTGATGGTAATTGTACCATCACCCTCTGAAAGATAAACACGCGCTACAGCTGTTTTTCTTCTACCTATCTTGTGTACAGTTTCCATTATTTGTAATCGTTAAGGTTAATAGCTTTAGGTGTTTGACCTGCTTGTTTGTGCTCAGTTCCTGCATATACATACAAGTTTCTGAACAAAGCTGCACCTAATGTGTTTTTTGGTAACATTCCTTTCACTGCTTTTTCAATCAATCTTGTTGGATCTTTGTCAAACATTTCTGTTGCAGTTAACGATCTTTGCCCTCCAGGATAACCAGTGTGGTGAATGTAGGTTTTGTCAGCCCACTTTTTTCCTGTTAAATTAATTTTTTCTGCGTTGATAACCACCACATTGTCTCCACAATCTACGTGAGGAGTAAAATTTGGTTTATATTTACCTCTAATTAGCTTTGCTACTTTAGAAGCAAGACGACCCAACGATTGACCGTCCGCATCAACCAAAACCCACTCCTTGTTAACGGTAGCGCTGTTTGCTGATACTGTTTTGTAACTTAATGTGTTCATAATTACACTTTTAGTTTTTGTTTAATTAATAATTTATTTTTTCCTTAAAAAAGGAGTGCAAATGTACTGCTTTTTATTTTATTGACAAATAGTACTTTATATAAAAAATAATTGATTAATTTTAAGAAAAACGAATGGCTACTTAGTTGTTTTAAAAACAATATTAATTTTCTTTTAGGTATTCTTAATTTTTTTAGAGAATTGTTAAGATTTTTGAAATAAAAAGCTTTTGATTATTACAAAATTGTTAACATCTTTTTTAAGATATCTAAAATAGAATACCCTTAATTTATTAAATATTTAGGAAGTTTGTAAAATATTTTTCACAGAAACCGTTTGATTTTCATTTAAATTAACATATTGTTAAGAGAATAGAAAGGTATTTTTGTCACTCATTTTAATGCTTTTTATCGCTTTTTTAATTCAATCAAATTTTAAAATGAAATTTGCCTTACGTTACTTTTTAGTTTTACTTTTTTGTTCGATAGTTTCATTTTCACAAGAAGGTTTAACTAATAAAATTCCAAAGAGAGTTTACACTACAAAAAAACTCACAAAAACGCCCATTATTGATGGTGATATCACTGATGAAGCTTGGAATGTGGTTGAATGGTCATCCGATTTTACGGAGAGAGAACCTGACGAAGGAACACCACCAACATATCAAACCTTGTTTAAAGTGATGTATGATTCCAAATATTTATACATTGCTATCAACGCCTTGGATGAAAAGCCAGATTTGATTCAACGCAGATTAAGTAGAAGAGATGGTTTTGCAGGTGATAGAGTAAATGTAATTATTGATAGTTATCATGACAAACGAACTGCATTTGTTTTTACAATCACCGCAGCTGGTGTAAAAGGTGAAGAAATTGCTTCTCAAAACGGACAAAATTGGGATGAAAGCTGGAATCCTGTTTGGTTTACGAATGCAAAACTTGATGAATTTGGTTGGACAGCAGAAATGAAAATACCTCTCAGCCAACTGCGTTTTGGAGATGCAAAAGAGCAAATTTGGGGTTTTAATGTGATCCGAAATATTTTTAGATTAAACGAACGCTCTATGTGGCAAAGAATTCCAAATAACCAAGCAGGATTTATCAGCGAATCAGGAGAGTTGCATGGTTTGGTCGATTTAACGCCTCAAAAGCAATTAGAAATTCAGCCTTTTACATTACTGCAATATGATTCGTATCCAAAAGAAGGAAATAATCCTTACAGAGATGGAAGCGATTTTAAAGCCAATCTTGGTTTGGATGCTAAAATTGGAGTTACCAATGATTTGACTTTAGATGTAACTATCAATCCTGATTTTGGTCAAGTAGAAGCTGATCCTGGAGCCATTGCTTTGGATGGTTTTCAACTTTTTTTTAGAGAACAAAGACCTTTTTTTGTTGAAAATAAAAACATCTTTGATTTTCAATTTGCCAATGGAAGTGACAACCTTTTTTACAGTAGAAGAGTTGGGAGAAATCCACACAGAGGTGCCAATCTTTTGAATGGAGAATTTGCAGATACTCCTCAAAATTCAACGATTTTGGGCGCAGCAAAATTTTCGGGAAAAACTAAAAATGGATGGTCTATTGGTGTTTTGGAAAGCGTTACCGCCAACGAATTTGCTACTGTAAAGCAAACAAATGGAACCACAAGAAAAGAAATCGTAGAGCCACTGACAAACTATTTTGTAACTAGAGTTCAAAAAGATTTCAATGAAAGAAACTCATTTATTGGCGGAATTTTTACCGCTACGAATCGAAATTTGAATGGGAATTTTAAGGAACTTCATAAAGCTGCTTACACGGGTGGCATTGATTTTCAACACAACTGGAAAAATCGAGAGTATTTTTTAGACGGAAATATCATCATGAGTCACGTTTTAGGAAGTCCTGAATCGATTGAAAATACACAACGTTCTATCACACGTTTATTTCAAAGAATAGATGCAACTCACGTTGCTGTTGACCCAACAAGAACGTCACTAACTGGAACAGGTGGAAGAATTGAATTGGGGAAAGCTGGTGGAGGAAATTGGCGTTATAACGGTGGTTTTATCTGGCGTTCGCCTGAATTAGAACTAAATGATGTGGGTTTTTTAAGAAATACGGATCAAATGATTCAGTTTGCAAATTTGAGATATTTATGGCAAGTACCTACAAAAACGTTTAGGAATGCATCAGTTGAAGCCTCACAAGTTACAGAATATGACTTTCAAAAAAATCTAAACAGAATTCGTTTTGAAGGAGAAGGAAATATTAATTGGGCCAATAATGCTACCTCTAATGTAGGTTTTGGTACCAGTATCCGGGGATATTCAAACGCATTTTTACGAGGAGGTCCAAGATGGAGAACTGCTGATAATAGATATGTTTATGGTTCTTTTGGATCAGATAGAAGTAAAAAATTCAGTTATAATCTAAATTTCACTTTTGTTGATGCTGATGAAAATGTGTTTAAAAGACAACGATATTCAATAGGATTCAATTACCAACCTACAGATGCGTTAAACATTTCTTTAGAAAATCAATTAGAATTGACACAAGACCGCGCGCAATACGTTGCAAGCCTTGATTTTGGAAATGATAAAAGATATATTTTAGGAAACATCAATAACGACGAATTTTCTACGACCATTCGTTTTACGTATAGTATCAATCCTAATATGTCTATTCAGTTTTATGGTCAACCTTTTATTTCAAGAGGACGTTATTCTGAGTTTAAATTTGTGAATACTGCAGCCGCTGATCGTTTTACAGATCGTGTAACTATTTATGATATCAATCAAATTTCACCCGGAACAAACGTTTATACTATTGACGAAAATAGTGATAATGCTATTGATTATCAGTTTGATAAACCAGATTTTTCTTTCGCTCAGTTCCGCTCAAATTTAGTTGCAAGATGGGAATACATTCCAGGCTCTGAAATCTTTTTAGTTTGGGCTCAAGGTATTGTTGGGAATGAAAATCCAGAGGCGAGTTTGTCAACTTCGCTAAGAAATCAGGTATTGAGTAATCGAAAAGAGAATACTTTTTTATTGAAAGTTACATATCGATTTGTGAACTAATCATTAATCTACTGTGGTCCAAAAACTATCGGCTTAACTATTAATTCCCACCCCAAGAATCACGTAATCCAACAGTTTTATTGAATATTAATTTGGTTTCAGTAGTTTCATTATCCACACAAAAATAGCCCAAACGTTGAAATTGAAAACGCTCGCCAATTTTAGCAGTTTGCAAACTTGGCTCCACAAAAGCTGGAATGATTTCTAACGAATTTGGATTTAAAAATTCCATAAAATCTTTGTCTTTGTGCGCGTCAGGAGCTTCATCTAAAAACAAACGATCATAGGCTCTTACTTCTGCTTTTACAGCATGTTTTACAGAAACCCAGTGTAAAGTCCCTTTTACTTTTCGCAAACTTTCTTCAGTGCCACTCCCAGACTTACTTAACGGATCATAGGTACATTGAATTTCAATTACATTTCCGTTTTCATCTTTTGTACAGCTTTCGGCTTTGATGATATAGGCGTTTTTCAATCGAACTTCGCTTCCCAATTTCAATCGAAAAAACTTCTTATTGGCTTCTTCTTGAAAATCTTCTTTTTCAATATAAATTTCTCTTGAAAAAGGAACTTCTCTAAAACCTGCACTTTCGTCTTCTTGATTGTTTTCAGCTTGCAAAAACTCTTCTTTGTCTTCAGGATAATTCGTAACAACCACTTTTACTGGATCTAAAACCGCCATGACTCTATTCGCTGTTTTGTTTAAATCTTCACGTATTTTAAACTCTAAAAGCGCTACATCAATTACATTTTCACGTTTTGAAACCCCTACGGTTTCCACAAAACTTCTGATAGACGCAGGTGTATAGCCACGTCTACGCAAACCAGAAATGGTGGGCATTCTTGGATCATCCCAACCTGAAACGATATTTTCTTCTACCAATTTGAGTAGTTTTCGCTTGCTCATAATGGTGTAACTCAAATTCAAACGCGAAAATTCTCGTTGTTTTGGAGTTAACGGATATTTTTCTGAGCTGTATGCATAAACATTTTCCTTAAACCAATCATACAATTCTCTGTGAGGCTTAAATTCTAACGAGCATAAAGAATGCGAAATTTGCTCTATGTAATCGCTTTCACCGTGAGCCCAATCATACATTGGATAAATACACCATTGATTTCCTGTTCTATGGTGTGCTTTGTGTAAAATTCGATACATCAATGGATCTCTCATTAACATATTTGGAGAGCTCATATCGATTTTTGCACGCAAAACATGCTCCCCTTCTTTAAATTTCCCGTCTTTCATTCCTTGAAATAAGGATAAATTTTCATCCACAGAACGGCTTCTAAAAGGACTATTGGCACCTGGTTCAGTTGGTGTTCCTTTTTGAATTCTCATTTCTTCTGAGGTTTGAGAATCTACGTAGGCTTTTCCGTCTTTTATAAGTAGAACTGCCCAATCATACATTTCTTGAAAATAATCAGATGAATAACATTCGTTAGCCCAAGTGTAACCCAACCAAGAAATATCATTTTTTATTGCATCTACATACTCTTGTTCTTCTTTTGCGGGATTCGTATCGTCAAAACGCAAGTTTACAGGCGCATTGTATTTTAATCCTAAGCCAAAACTAATGCCAATAGCCTTAGTATGACCAATGTGTAAATAGCCATTTGGTTCTGGCGGAAAACGAAAACGCAAGTTTTGTTTTGGCATTCCGTTTGCTAAATCCTCTTCAATAATTTGCTCTAAGAAATTGAGCGTTTTTTTTTCTTCAGACATGTTTGTGTGCAAAAATTAAGCGGTAAAATTACATAAAATACTTTATTGACATTGAGTATCGGTGACAAATTTGTAAATTGAACTTCTAATTTTAAATCTTAAAATCATGAGTGACCAAATACGAAATTATACCTGTCCAAAATGTTCTTGTAAAACATATAAATTAGGACAAATGCGAGCTACAGGTGGTGTTTTCTCAAAAATGTTTGATATTCAAACTGAAAAATTTACCAGTGTAACCTGTGAAAGATGCACATATACCGAGTTTTATAGAACGAAAACTAGTACAATTAGTAATGTGTTTGATTTTTTTACAGGATAATATTGCTGCTTTTTTTTAGCGTTAAATTTTTCACAATCTAAGCCAAAAACTACTTTTTGTAGTAAATTTGCACCATATGAAAAACGGAGCAAAAAAACCCGATTTAGTTGTTTTTAATGAAGAAACTCAGCAATATGATGCTGCTCTAAAACCCTATGGAACTTCTTCAAGTGCGCCTGCCATTAAGCCATTAAATACAGCGACTTGGAAAAATGACGGGGTACAAAGAGTCAATAAAAAAATAAAATCAGAGTTTGAGGAAGTAAAAAAGCAATACGAAAAGTTGATGGAAAAATTCCATTATAACGATTTGGTATATAATTCGAAATTCAGTTTTGAACCCAACATTGGCGAGGAATACTATTTATACAAAGATAAAAATCAGGTGAATTTTTTATCCATCATTCATCCAAATCAATGTAATTTTGAGTACCTAGGTTCTTTTAGATTAAATTCGGATAAAATGTGGGAAAAAGTTGATGTAATAAATTAAATATCATGGGAATTATCAAAGTTAAAAATATCAAATTGTATGCATTTCATGGCTGTTTGGATGAGGAAGCTGCCATTGGTTCGCCATATAGAATAGATGTTTCTGTGAAGGCCGATTTAAAAAAATCAGCAAAAACAGATGATTTATCAGATACTGTTGATTACGTGCATTTGAATAAAATAGTAAAAGAGGAAATGGCGATTCGTTCAAAATTATTGGAAGAAGTGGCTAATCGAATTTTGAACCGTTTTTTTAAAGAAATTCCAATGGTACAAAAAGCAACGGTAGGTGTTTCAAAAATAAATCCACCAATAGGAGGGAATGTGGAAGAAGTGGTAATTGTTTTGACAAAAAAACGATAAGCACAAAAAAATCTTGTAGAAATTGTATTTTTACGTAAATTTGCACTCCTTAATTAAACAAGGTGTCGTGGCCGAGTGGCTAGGCAATGGTCTGCAACACCATCTACAGCGGTTCGAATCCGCTCGACACCTCAAAAAATCGCAACATCTTATTGTTGCGATTTTTTATTTTTAAGAATATTCTAATTGAATGTTCACTTTAATTTTTGATAAATTTTATTGATTTTTCATTATTGATTCTCACAAAATAAATACCTTTAGAAAGATGAGAAATTGAAAATGTCGTTGCAAATTTTTGAATGTTTATTTCTTGAATAATGCGACCATTTATATCATAAATTTGGATTGATGATATTTCTTTTAGAAAAGAATTTACTTGTAACATATCGTTTGTTGGATTTGGAGAAATTTGATATGACATAGCTTTTTGTTTTATAAAATCAGTTACTGAGAGTGTATTGTTGTCTAAAAAAGCATCCATAGCTATAGAAGGACTCCCGTCTTCATCCCAAGCTCCTTTGTGATAAGATTTCCAACCTTTGTGTGCAATTGGTTCCCAATAAAAAACACCCAAACCGTTGGCTAGTTTTGTTTTTTCAATAATATAAGTTAAAAACTGATGAGAAATATCTGGTCTATTGCTTGCAAAACCAACTTCTGCCATTATTACGTCTTTATTGTACCTTGATTTTATATCTAGCATATTGTCATAGGTATCATTTACCATCGAAATCCAATTGCTTTCTTCTGGATATAAAGACATTCCTATAATATCTAATCTACCTTCAACCAATCCATTGTTTATCAATCCATCAATATTCCAACGAAATAGAGGATTGTCGTTTCCACTTGGAAGGTGTAAAATTGTTTTGATAGAATTGTTGAATGTTTTAATAGCATTTGTTCCTGAATTTATAAATTTTGCATAATTTCCAAAACCTCCTGTTGATGCTTTTCCTGAATTCCACAACATTCCATCACTTGTTTCATTGCCAATTTGAACCCATTTTGGTGTAATCCCTTTTGCATTCAATGCATTTAAAATATCAGTTGTATGATTGTAAAGGGCACTTTCTAATTGAGGAATTGTATAATTTGCCCATGCAGCTGGCTTGGTTTGATTTCCTGGATCTGCCCACCAATCGCTAAAATGAATGCAAATCATTATATCAAATCCTGCAGCTTTTGCGAGTTCAGCTTTTTTAACCATGTCTTCAATATCACACCATCCATTAGCTGGGGAAACATCAGGATTTACCCAAACTCTCAACCTCACAGCATCTAGATCATATTCTTTTAATAAATGTATCAATTCTTTTAAATTTCCATTGTTATCTTTCCATGAAAAACCACTCTTTTCCATTTCTGTCATCCAACTAATATCTGCTCCTTTGCTGATAGGATTATTGCTAAACTGATAATTACTAGTATCTTGAACTATTAAGGCAGGTGTATTCCAATGACCAGCCCAAGCATTTTCAGTCCAACCTCCACTTTTATACAAGATTGCTTTTACTTGGTAATACTGTCCATTTGGTAAATTTGCTGATAATTGATTGCTACTTCCTACAAAGAAATTGACTGATTTTTGAATATTTGTTCCAGCTTGTTGATTTTGTAGGGTGCTTTCTGAAATGGTTTTAACAAATTGATTATTTGCATCTAAGATTTCTAAACTAATATATACATGATTATTTGTTGCCCCAATTTCACTAGAATATTTGAAATTCACAGTTAAATTGCCTCCTAAAATAGGGCTTACTTCTAACGGATTTTTATTAAAAGAAGTAATTTCTATGGATTGAGAGAAAACAGTTTTATTGTAAAATACAAAACAAAACAAAATGGCTTTAATTATCTTAAATTTCTGAAACATTTCAAGTTATTTTAAAATCTAACATATTTGTCAAAAACAGTTATTACAGGTAAAACATTGCCTTCTTTATCAAAATAAGTTCTATTTGAAAAACTTTTGTTCGGAGCAGCAGGTTCCCACCAAAATATTCCTCTTCCTTTATTATTTGGAATCGCTAAAATTATTTTATGTACTTCTTCTAAAAAATCTTTTTGACCTTGGGGTGTTTCAGAAAATGGTGCAGGCTTACTGCTGTATTCAGCTTGGGCATAGTTATAGGCAGTTTCTACCAAAACAATATCTTTATCATATTTTAAAGCTGTAAAATGCAAACAATCTTTTAGGTCTAACAAACTGCCATGCCACCAAGGGTAGTAAGATTGACCAATAACATCAAATTGTATGTTATATGTATTGAGTTTGTCAAAAAAATACTCCGTAAATTCTTTGTCTCCTCCTTTATCAATATGAATCATAATTTTTGGAATGGAGTTATTAGCAACACTTGCATAAACCCCATTGATTCCTGCTTTCAGTAATGCTGCAAAATTGTCCCAATTTTCCGGTAATTTTCCATAAGGCCAAAGCATACCAGTACTTATTTCATTTCCAATCTGAACCATATCTGGATATACATCTGCTTTTCTAAAAGCTTCTAAAGTTTCTTTTGTATACTCGTATACTAAATTTTCGATTTCTTTCTGAGCTTTCCCTTCCCAAGCTTTTGGTACATATTGTTTGGCGGGATCAGCCCAAGTATCTGAATAATGATAATCTAATAAAAATTTAAATCCTCGGTTTTTTGCTTCTTTGGCTAAACTGATTGTGTATTCTAGGTTGTTTGGAAGTACTGTAGGACTGTGAAATAATCGTAATCGTATCCAATTGTAACCATGCTCACTAAAAATTTCCACTACTTTTTTAGATTTCTTATTTTCTTTAAAAACAAATCCATTGTCCTCTGCTTCTTTTGCAAAAGATAAATCTGCGCCAATCATAAACTTCTGAGCATTCACATAAAAACTAAAATATAAAAATATAAAGATAAATTTTAATACACATAATCTGTTTATAATCATATTGTTAATCGTTAAATATAAATTAATTTAGATACTCCTTAAAGTTAGTGAATTTTAACCTGATTTTTTTAAATGATTTTTTTGTTTACAAAATCATAAAAAAGATTTGCAACCATTTTGAAATGGTTATTTTTATGACCTATTACGTGAAGAACCTAATTTTACAATGAAAATATATCCCATAGAAACAGGAAATTTTAAATTAGATGGAGGTGCCATGTTTGGCGTTGTTCCAAAATCAATTTGGCAAAAAACCAATCCTGCTGATTCCAATAATTTGATAGAGATGAGCATGCGTTGCTTGTTAATTGAAGAAGGAAATCGTTTGATTTTAATTGATACAGGTTTAGGAAATAAACAATCTAATAAATTTTTTAGTCATTACGCTCTTTATGGAGATTTTTCTTTGGATGCTTCATTGAAAAAATTAGGATTTCACAAAGACGATATTACGGATGTTTTTTTGACGCATTTGCATTTTGATCATTGTGGTGGTGTCATCGAAAAAGATAAAAATGGGCTGCTAATTCCTGCTTTTAAAAATGCTAAAGTTTGGTCAAATGACAAACACTGGAAATGGGCTACAGAACCCAATGCTCGTGAAAAAGCGTCATTTTTATCAGAAAATATTTTACCAATTCAAGAAAATGGTCAGCTCAATTTTATCCATAGAAATGCGAAAGATCAAATGGGTTTTGATGTGCTTTTTATTGACGGGCATACAGAAAAGCAAATGTTGCCCATCATTCAATATCAAGGGAAAACGATTGTTTTTATGGCAGATTTGTTACCCACAGTTGGGCATATTCCTTTGCCATACGTCATGGGGTATGATACCAGACCTTTACTAACTATCAAAGAAAAAGCGGCTTTTTTGAACCAAGCTGCTGAACATCAATTTTACCTGTTTTTAGAACATGACGCTACCAACGAATTGTGCACTGTACAACATACCGAAAAAGGCATCAGACTAAACTCCACTCACCAATTTTCAGAAATATTTACTTAAGAATTTTACAGAAATGAGAATCCTAAAATCACTTTTTTTAAGTGCCTTTGTCGCGCTTTTTTTAGCGAGTTGTGCATCAACTCAAAAAGTTTTATCATTACCCAATTTTGATGCTCCAATTAAAATTACCCCAAAACAATCAGTACTTTCTGATGAAGAGGAAAAGTTTTGGTCTCATGCAGATTTGATGAAAGATTCTGTTGTAGGGATGAGTTTGGCAAAAGCCTATCAATTTTTAGAAGGGAAAAAATCAATTCCTGTAATCGTTGCAATTGCAGATTCTGGTGTGGATATTGAACATGAAGATTTGAAAGATGTACTTTGGACAAACACCAAAGAAATTAAAGGAAACAGTATTGATGATGATAAAAATGGCTATGTAGATGACATCCATGGCTGGAATTTTTTAGGAAATGCATCAGGAAAAATCATCAATGCTGATCAATTAGAAATCACTCGTTTGGTAAAAAAAGGTCGTGAGAAATTTGGTGATAAAAAAGCAGAAGACATCTCTGAAAATGACAAAGCTGCTTTTGAAGCATATCAAAAATTAGAACTAGAATATCGTTTAACTATCAGTCAAAAAGAATTTGAAATCCAAGAGATGGAACAAACGCAAAACAATTTGGAACGTTTGAAAGCTGTTTTTGAAGATGTTAGGAGATTTGCAGGCAAAGACAACCTGAGAATTAACGATTTGGACAGCTTAAAACCAGCGAGTTTATTAATGATTACACAAATAGAAACCATCAAAAAAGTCTTAGAAAATGGTGCTACAGAAGAGGATTTAATCGGTTATTTGAAAGAAGTAAAGGACTATAAAGGTGAGTTACTGAAAGCCATGAAAGGGTATGATTTAAATCTGAATGATCGTGCCAATTTAGGAGATAATTTGTATGATATCAATGATAAGTTTTATGGCAATAATAATGTAATTGGTAATAAAGATTTGGAAAAGCATGGAACACATGTTGCTGGAATCGTTGCTGCTTCAAGGAATAATAATAAAGGCGCAAAAGGAGTTGCTAATACTGTAAAAATTATGACAGTTCGTGTGGTGCCTGATGGTGATGAACATGACAAAGATGTTGCTTTAGGAATCAGATATGCCGTTGATAATGGTGCGAAAATTATCAATACAAGTTTTGGAAAACGTTTTTCACCGAACAAAGAATGGGTTTTTGATGCCATTGCTTATGCAGCAAAAAAAGATGTATTAATTGTAAATGCAGCTGGGAACGATAGTAAAAACATTGATATTCAGGCCACCTATCCAAATGATTCTAAAGATTTAAAAACCGAATTTGCAGATAATGTGATAACTATTGGCGCAAGTAGTTTGTATTATAATGAAGAATTGGTGGCTACTTTTTCTAATTACGGTAAAATCAATGTAGATATTTTTGCGCCTGGAGTTGATATTTATTCAACAGTTCCAAAAAACGAATACGAGCCTTTAAGTGGTACTTCAATGGCATCACCATCAACATCTGGAGTTGCCGCTTTGATAAGAGCATATTACCCAAATTTATCGGCAAAAGAAGTAAAATATATTTTGATGAATTCAGGAGTAAAAATCGATTTTAAAGTCATCAAACCTGGTTCTCAAACTGAAGAAAATCCAACAGGAGAATTAGTCCCTTTTGAGGATTTATCAGCTTCTGGAAGACTTGTAAATGCTTATAACGCATTGCAATTGGCTGATTATTTATCAAGAAAAAATAGTAATTAAAAACACAAAGATGCAAAAATGACTCAAAGAACGTAAAGAAATTTTGCGTTCTTTGCGAAAAAACTTTGCGAACTTAGCGTTTCAATTTTTAAGTATAATTATAACATCAAACCATGAAAAAAACTCTTTTTGTATCACTATCAATTCTTGTAATGGCTGCTTGCGCGCAAACCAAAGAAACTACCTACACACAAAAAAAATCGAAAAATCAATATTATTGGCAGCAACATGCAGATTATACTATGGATATTGATATGGATGTAAATAACTTTCAATACAGAGGAGTACAGAAGTTACTTTATACCAATAATTCGCCTGATGAATTAAATAAAGTATTTTATCATTTATATTTTAATGCTTTTCAACCAGGTTCTCAAATGGATATTCGTTCTTTAACTATCAAAGATCCAGATCCAAGAGTTGGAGACAGAATTAGTAAATTAAAACCCGATGAAATTGGCTACATTAAGGTAAATTCATTGAAACAAAATGGCGTTGCTGTAACATACGAAACGGTAGGAACCATCTTAGAAGTTACATTAAATAAGCCCATTAAATCTGGCGAAACTGTAACTTTTGATATGCTTTTTGATGCACAAGTCCCTGTTCAAATTCGCAGATCAGGAAGAAACAGTGAAGAAAATATAGCATTGTCTATGGCGCAATGGTATCCAAAAATAGCTGAATATGATTTTGAAGGATGGCACACACCTCCATATATTGCCAGAGAATTTCATGGAGTTTGGGGAAATTTTGATGTAACTATTCATATTGATAAAAAATACACAATTGGTGGGACAGGTTATTTACAAAATCCACAAGAAGTTGGACATGGTTATGAAGATAAATCAAAGGCTTTGAAATTGCCAAAAGGCGATAAATTAACTTGGAAATTTAATGCACCAAGAGTACACGATTTTATGTGGGCTGCTGACCCTGAGTATATTCATGATACGTATAAAATGAAAAATGGAATTGATTTACACTTTTTCTATAAGAAAACCTTGGAAGAGAAATTCTTAAAAAACTGGAAAGAATTACAATCAAAAACAGCTGAATTGATGACCTATTTTAGCACTCATGTGGGGCAATATCCATACAAACAATATTCAGTAATTCAAGGTGGTGACGGAGGAATGGAATATGCCATGTCAACATTGGTTACTGGACAGCGCAATTTTGGAAGCTTATTTGGCGTAACTGCACATGAAATGGCACACACTTGGTTTCAATTTTTATTAGCAACCAACGAAAGTTTACATCCTTGGATGGATGAAGGTTTTACTTCTTACATTTCTAATAAAGCTGAAAATGAAATTTTAAAGGAAGGTAAAGAAAATCCACATTCAGGATCTTACAGAGGTTATAGAGGAATTGTTGCAAGAGGTTATGAAGAATCACTTTCTACACATTCTGATAGATATGAAACTAATTGGGCGTATGGAACAGCAAGTTATTCGAAAGGAAACATCTTTTTATCGCAATTAGAGTATGTTATTGGTGCAGAAAATGTAGCAAAAGGGCTCAAAAAATATTTTTCAGATTTTAGTTTTAAACACCCAACACCCAATGATATCAAACGTTCTATGGAAAAAGTTTCAGGAATACATTTAGATTGGTATTTGAATGAATGGACACAAACTACACACGTTATTGATTATGGAATTAAAAATGTTGATGGTTCAAAAATCACATTAGAAAGAATTGGACAAATGCCAATGCCTATTGATTTTGAGGTTATTTATACTGATGGGAGTAAAGAAAATTTTTATATTCCTCTAGAAATGATGCGTGGAGAAAAACCAACAACAGCCAAACTTTTAGACGATTGGGCTTGGACAAATCCAACCTATATTTTTGATACTGGAAAAGCTGTTCAAAATGTTATTATTGATAAAAGTGGTTTAATGGCAGATGTAAATTTGGAGAATAATACTACACTAAAGAAAAGAGATAACTGATTTTTAGTTTGCTTTTTGTTGTAAAAATGAAGTAGTATTATTTCAAATGAGAGAGGTATTTTTCATAGTCCTCTTTTGTGTCTAAATCAATTAATGTTGATTTAAAATCACTGGAAATAATTCTTTTTGAATTTTCTTTTAGAAATTCTTTTGCTCCAAAATCACCTTTTAAAAGAAGTAATTCTGCAAAAAATTCCTTTGGAAAAATAGCAGGAACACCATTTTTTTTCTGATAATTTGAGGCAATTATCTTGTTTTTATGCTCAGAAAATAAGGCAACCAAATTTTTCAAATAGGCAATTTCAATTGCTGGTTGATCTCCTAATAAAATGAAAACTCCCTCTAAATTAGGCTGATTTTTTTCCAAATAATTAATTCCAGCAACGATGCTTGTGCTTAATCCTTCTTGATAATTTTCATTGAAGATGTAAACAACATTTTTTGTAACAATTTCTTGTTGAATTATTGTGGCATTAGCACCTAAAACACAATAAATGAGGGGTGATGAAACTGCTAAAGCCTTTTCTAGAACAATTTCTAATAGCGATTTATTACCAATTTTTAACAACTGTTTTGGAGTGTGCATTCTGGAAGATTTTCCTGCAGCTAAAACTAAAACAGCGATATTTTCCATGATTTATTGATGAATTTTTCCTTTTAAATTTCGCAATGAAAATGGTTCTTTTTTGTTGAAAACACTCATGATTTCAGCAATAATTGAAACGGCAATTTCTTCGGGAGTTTGTGCACCTATATGCAAACCTGCTGGGGTGTATATGGCATCTAAAAAATCGGGATTCAAATCAGGTTTTAGTTCAAAAAGTTCGTTGAACAACCGTTCGCCTCTTTTTGGAGCACCTAAAATCCCGATATATTTTGGTTGATAATTAGACAATTGCATGACATATTTTAAATCTTGCACATAGCTATGATTCATAATTACAATGGCTGTATTTTCTTCGATATTTTCAAATTGAATGGTTTCAGGAGTTTCTCCAATTACCGAATTTGCACCTGGAAAATCGGTCAACATTTTTGGGTCTTTTGTTGAGGTAATGACATCAATTTCCCATCCAATATTTGCTGCAATTTTACACAATTTCACAGCATCATGTTCTCCTCCAATAATCAACAATCTGAAGGCTGGCTTTAAAATTTGGGTAAAAAGGGAAATTTCATTTTTGGTTTGAAGCGTAAATTTTTCATAAAATGAATGTGTTTCTTGATGTTGAAAAACACATTGTGAACCAAAATTGCCAATAGCATCATCATTTTTGATGAAAAAACTATTGATTTCTATTGATTCCCGATTTTTCAACGCTTTAGAAAACTGATTCAAAAATTCATTTTCAATATAAAATGGTTCAATCAAGATGTATAAAATTCCTTCACAACCCAATCTATATCTCCCATCATAAGTGATTATTTTTGCTTGATTGTCAAGGAAAACACTTTTTGCTCGGTGAATAATTTCTTTTTCTACACAACCACCACTTACTGCGCCAACAGTTGATAAATCCTCAGAAATCAACATGCGAACACCTGGTTTCCGATACGAAGAACCTTCCAAAAAAACCACAGACGCCAACACATTTTTCAATCCTTTTTGTTGATTGATAATGGCATGTTGAATAATTTTTTTAAGTTCGTGAATCATATGAAAATACGCTGTTTAAAAATACACATTTTTACGAACTGCAACTCAACATGGAGCAACCTACTTTGTCACGAGCCCAATCAGCTCTTTTTGCAAACCATTTTTGATGAGTTGGTTGTTCGTCATAGGGGTTTTTTAGCAACTGAAATAACTCATCAATCAAAGAATAATCTTCTAGATTTGCAGCATCAATAGCCAATTGCGCCATGTAATTTCGCAACACATATTTTGGGTTAACAGCATTCATTTTTTGTTTTCTTTCAACTGCGGAAATGGATTCATTTTGCAAACGATTTGCATAGATTTCAAACCAATTTTGCCATTTGCTTTTGATGTTTTCTGTGATATTTTCAACATTATAAAAAGCCTCTTGTATCAATTCAAAACCATTTTTTTCTGAGGAAAAATCACTCAATAATCGAAAGAATATGGTCATATCAGTTTCTGTCAATTGCAAGATGTCTTCTAAATTTTGGATGAGTTTCGCATCATTTTCATCCGAAGAAAATAATCCTAATTTTGATTTCATCATTTGTAAAGATTGACTTTCAAAATTGATTTTATATTCATTTAATATGGTCTCTAATGGAGCAGCCTCTTTAATTAATGGAAAAAGTGCATTTGCCAATTGGTATAAATTCCACAAACCTATATTGGGTTGATTTCCATAACGATACCGCTTGTGTTGACGGTCTGTGGTGTTTGGTGTCCAGCCAAAATCAAAGCCTTCCAGCCATCCATAAGGTCCGTAATCAATCGTCAAACCTAAAATCGACATGTTATCTGTGTTCATAACACCATGCACAAAACCAACTCTTTGCCAATGAATTATCATGGATAAAGTGCGTTCAGCAACTTCTCTAAAAAATTCAATATAGCTTTCTTTGGATGGATTTTTCAAATGTGGAAAATGATGCTTCAAGGTATAGTCAACCAAAATTTTTAGATTTTTCACATCATTTCTGGCTGCTAAAATTTCGTAATTTCCAAAACGTAAAAAAGATTCAGCAACTCTACAAACAATTGCGCCTTTTTCATACGCAGGATTTCCATCATACATTATATCGCGCAATACTTTATCTCCAGAAAGACTTAGCGACAAGGCTCTTGTAGTTGGAATTCCGAGATGAAACATAGCTTCACTGCACAAATACTCTCTGATTGAGGAACGCAAAACAGCTAATCCATCAGCATTTCTTGAATAAGGAGTTTCGCCTGCACCTTTCAATTGTAGTTTCCAATGTTTGCTTTGATGTTCAATTTCGAACAAATTAATTGCTCTTCCATCACCCAATTGTCCAGCCCAAGTGCCAAATTGATGCCCTCCATAGCACATGGCATAAGGTTTTGAATTTGGGTAAATTTCATTGCCAGTAAAAATATCTCTAAAATAGAATGTTCTTGAATCTGCTTTTGAAATTCCAAGAGTTGCAAGCATTTCCTCAGAAACATGAATCAATTTTGGAGCAGCTGTTTTTTTTGGATTTACGTACGAAAATGCCGCCTCAAAAACTTGCCGTCTTGAGTTTTCAAGAGTTGAATCTGCAGGTAATTCTCTTGTAAAAGTTTCAATTATAGGTAACTTCATGCCAATTTATCTGCGTGCAATTTTCGCAAAGTCGCTAATTTTGGGGTAATTACATATTCGCAATATCCTTGAGTTTTATTATTTTGATAATAATTTTGATGATAGTCTTCAGCCTCGTAAAAAATTGGCAAAGGACTTATTTCTGTGACAATTTTGTCTGTATAAAATGCTTGTACTTTTTGGATGGTTTTCAACGCAATTTCTTGTTGTACTTCATTGTGAAAAAATATCACAGATCGATATTGTGTGCCTACATCAGCTCCTTGTCTGTTTAACGTTGTTGGATTGTGTGTGGTTAAAAAAATCACTAAAATATCTTCAAATGAAATCATGTTTGCATCAAAAGTAACTTGAATTACTTCTGCATGACCCGTTAATCCAGAGCAAATTTCACGATAAGTTGGTTTTCCAGGAACGTTTCCGCCAGCATAGCCAGAAACCACTTTTTCTACTCCTTTTACTTTTTGAAAAACTGCTTCTGTACACCAAAAACAACCACCACCAACAGTAGTAACTTGTATATTTTTACTCATTATTTTTCTGATTTTTCAAGTTGCATAGACACAGAATTGATACAATAGCGCAATCCGCTTGGAGGTGGTCCATCAGGGAAAACGTGTCCTAAATGCGCATCACACGAATTACAAAGCACTTCAACACGCACCATTCCAAAAGAAACATCTTTGTGATATTGAACGGAATTTTTGGTTATTGGTTGTGAAAAACTAGGCCATCCGGAGCTAGAATCAAATTTGATAGTGGAATCAAAAAGTGGAGCATTACAACAAATACAATGGTATTTTCCTGCTTCGTAAATCGAACATAATTCGCCAGAAAAAGGCCTTTCAGTTCCCTGTTGTCTGGTAATTCTAAATTGTTCTGGAGTTAATATTTCTTTCCATTCTGTATCAGTTTTTTCAACTCTTTGATCAGGAGTTGGATTTCCTTTAGAGGCAAAATGAAGTAGGTCTTTCCACGTTAACATAAATTTTTTATTTTTTTGATGAAAATGTATCTATATAAACTTGTGTAAATTTAATACAAAAGCACCACTAATAACAGTCAAAAAGAAAAGTAAATTAACGATTTTGATTAATATCAAAAATTATTTCTGCCTAAAATAAATGGTCATTGGCACACCCGAAAAATTGTAAATCTCACGCATTTTGTTTTCAACAAATCGTTTGTAAGGATCTTTTACATATTGTGGCAAGTTACAGAAAAACACAAACTGTGGTGTTGGCGTAGGCAATTGCATACAATATTTAATTTTTACATACTTGCCTTTGATGGCTGGAGGTGGAAAGGTTTTTACCAATTCCAACATGGCTTCGTTAAATTTACTTGTAGGAATTTTATTTTTACGATTTTGAAAAACTTCTACAGCAGTTTCAATGGCTTTGAAAATACGTTGCTTTGTCAATGTAGAAATAAAGACAATAGGCACATCTGTAAATGGTGCAATTTGAGTTCTTATCTTAGCCTCAAAGTCTCGCAGTGTGTTGGTTTCTTTTTCCATTAAATCCCATTTGTTGATGAGAATCACAACTCCTTTTCTGTTTTTTTCTGCCAACCAAAAAATATTTTGATCTTGCCCTTCAAAACCACGAGTGGCATCAACAATTAAAATAATAACATCTGCATATTCAATAGTACGAACTGCACGCATCACAGAGTAAAACTCTAAATCGTCTTTTACTTTTGATTTTTTTCTGATTCCTGCAGTATCTACCAAATTGAAATCAAATCCAAAACGATTGTATTTCGTATCAATAGCATCTCTAGTAGTACCGGCGATGTCTGTAACAATGTTTCTTTCTTCACCAATCAACGCATTGATAAAAGATGATTTTCCTGCATTGGGTCTCCCAACCACAGCAAATCTTGGCAATTCTTCTTCTTCAGGATTTGTGACTTCTGGTTCAGACATTTTAGCAGAAATTGCATCCAATAAGTCGCCAGTTCCACTTCCGTTCATAGACGAAATAGTGTGATAATCGCCCAAACCTAAGTTATAAAATTCCAATGCATCTGTCTCGCGCATGGAATTGTCTACCTTATTTACTACAGTAAAAATGGGTTTTTTTACCTTGTGTAACAATTTGGCAACTTCAGCATCCATAGGTGTAATGCCTTCTTCAACATCAACAACAAAAACGATGATGTCAGCTTCGTCAATCGCTAAAGCTACTTGTTTACGGATTTCTTCTTCAAAAATATCATCAGATCCAATCACATAACCTCCAGTATCAATTACTGAAAATTGTTTTCCATTCCAATCAGATTTTCCGTAATGACGATCTCTTGTCACCCCACTTACAGAATCGACGATGGCATCTCTTCTTTGAACCAACCTGTTAAAAAGGGTTGATTTTCCTACATTGGGTCTTCCTACAATGGCAACAATACTATTCATTTTTTACGGATAATTTTTTGCAAAGGTACAATTTACAATATGATTATTTACCGTTAATTTCAACTGTCTTAAATGACTTGGTTTTATAGACGATGTCATCAATTTTTCATTGAAAAAAGAGTTGCAGTATTTTTTACGTCCTCATTTTTAGATTACTGTCCTTAGGATTTCTTAAAACTGTTTCCGTTTTTCAGAGAATGGTAGAATAGCGAATCAAAAATTGTACAAAAATAATTCCAAGACTCATGATGCAAACGATTTATCTCTATCTCTGATTGTATCCGAATCTTTTTAGCTGATTGCTGTCACTTCGCCAATCTTTATTCACTTTTACATACAATTCAATAAATACTTTTTTTTCAAAAAAGCGTTCTAAATCTTTACGAGCTTCAGCACCAACTCTTTTAATTGCAGTCCCTTTATGACCGATAATGATGCCTTTTTGTGTGTCTCTTTCAACCATAATTACAGATCGAATTCTCACAATGGTTTCCTCTTCAATAAAACTTTCCGTTTCAACTTCTACTGAATAGGGTATTTCCTTTTTGTAGTGGATCAATATTTTTTCGCGAATTTTTTCATTCACAAAAAATCGCTCAGGTTTGTCTGTTAATTGATCTTTTGGATAATAGGGGGGTGCTTCTGGCAATAATTCAATAATTTTGTAAAAAACGCTATCAACGTTGAACTTTTCTAAGGCAGAAATGATATATACAAATGAATTTGGAACTTTTTCTCGCCAATAAGCAATTTTTTCGGCAACTTCATCTTGAGAAGATTTATCAATTTTATTCAATAATAAAATTACTGGAATTTTACTATTGATGATTTTATTGAAAAAAGCTTCGTTTTTTTGAGCAGTTTCACCTACTTCCACCATGTAAATCAAAATGTCTGCATCATCCAAAGCCGATTTCACAAAATCCATCATTGAAGCTTGCAATTCGTAGGCAGGTTTTATGATTCCTGGAGTATCAGAAAATACAATTTGATATTCTTCGTGATTGACAATCCCTAAAATACGATGTCTTGTAGTTTGAGCTTTTGGAGTAATAATAGAGAGTTTTTCACCCACCAAAGCATTCATCAAGGTTGATTTTCCAACATTTGGATTTCCTATAATATTTACAAAACCAGCCTTGTGCATCATAACTGCAAATATAAAGAGTTTTATGAGTAATGAATACGTTTTATTGATGAATAATTGATAAAAGCCTTTTCGGATTTTTGTAAGTTTGTACGCGTTTAAAGCTTCCTTATTTTATGGATGAAAAATTTACCCAACGAATTGCGTTGAGCACTTTCTTTTTTTTATCAGGATTGACCTTTGCAAGTTGGGCCTCTCGAATTCCCACTATCAAAACTTTTTTTGATTTGAATGAAGCTGAATTAGGCTCGTTGTTGTTAGCTATGCCCCTGAGTTCATTGGCTGGAGTGCCTATTTCGGGTTGGTTAGTAGCCAAATTTGACAGCAGAAAACCATTATTGATTTCGTTTTTATTGTTCAATTTTACATTGATTTG
>JANREL010000063.1 GCA_030758355.1 Polaribacter sp. | reverse complement strand
ACTAAAAACTAAAAACTAAAAACTAAAAACTAAAAACTAAAAACCATCAACCAACCTTCCTACTTTGCTGCAACAAATAAAACTGTAGTCCAAACAAAAATGCACCTGCTAATAAGTGAATTGCTTGAGTTCCCATTGGAATTTCTGCATAATACATTAAAATTCCAGTAATGGTTTCCAAAAAAATCAAAAAGACAATCCAATTGACCAACGTATAACCCAAATTTTTCACTTGATTCAAATAAAACATGCCAAAATTTACCAGTACAATTGCAATTGTAAACGATCTGTGAAAATAAAATTTAAAGCTCGGATTCATCAAACTATAATTCTTGTTTTCAAAACCATACAATTTTACTTGTTCATCAATAAACTGTCTTACTTGCGTTCCCATGGCAATCTGAATCAACGAAAAAATTACCGAAATAATCAACAGTCTATTGAAGAGTTTATCGTATTTGTAAACAGTGTTTTTCTCAGATATGATGAATTTCAAACGCAATAAAATTCCAATAATGATCAAACCAACAACCATGTGAATTGTAATAATTGTAGGAGTTAGATTAGAATCTACGACTGTTTTTCCAAGCCAAGCTTCAAAAAGCATCAAGAAAAATGCGCCAAAAGAAAGTAATGGAATTGTTTTATTTTTTTGCCAGAATTTAGTGGATGCGTAAATCAAAAATAAAAACACAAATCCTGCTAAAACAGAAACTAACCTGTTGATGTATTCTGTCCAAGTATGAAATTTATTGAAGGTTGCATAATCATGCTTGGTATATTCACTCCAATTATTTAGGTTGAATTCATTACCAGTTTTCAAATCATTTTCGGATACAAATAAGGTTTCATTTTTAATGATAATCATCCCTTTTTTGAACTCAGTATTGGGTTTCCAAGTAATTTGTTCTTCTTCAGTTGGTGGAATATAATAACCAAAACACTTAGGCCAATCAGGGCAACCCATTCCTGAGCCAGTCATTCTAACAAAGGCACCAGCCAAAAAGATTAAGTACAAAGAAACAATTGCAGTAGTTACAATTTGGGGAAACTTATTTTTCATTTTAGATAAAGTTTTTACAAAAATACAACAAAAGAAAAGTCGCTTCAAATAAATGAAGCGACTTGTCCTAATGTAAAAAAATTCTAAATAGTTATATAACTTTTACGTTAACCGCGTTTAAACCTTTTTTACCTTCTTTTAATTCAAATTCAACTGTGTCGCCTTCTCTAACTTCATCTACTAAGCCAGAAATGTGAACGAAATGTTCTGTTTTTGAACCATCTTCAGTAATGAATCCAAAACCTTTAGATTCGTTGAAGAATTTTACTGTACCGTTTTTCACTTTAAAAAAATAAATGTTAATAATGAATCAAAGATACATTTATATTTTTTTATTTTTACCTGTTTTGGAAATAAATTTCTGATACTCTTTTTATTATAAAAATATGAGTCAATTTTTTTGCAGAATAACTGTTAAAAAAAGAATTTTTTAAGAAAGTCCCTAAAATGAATGGTTTGCAAGATTTCTATTTTATAACATATTGATATTTAGACTAATATATTTTTTAGTTTTTGATTAAAATTCCTGAAATCACCAAAATTGTTAAAAACTTTAAGCAATTTGTGAATAAGTATCGCTTTCATTTTGGGTTAAAAATTTCAATCTTTGTAGAAGTCGTTTTCAGACAATTTTTTTGAATTTACTAACTATCAAATTATATATAAATGTCTTTTACAGAACCCATTTTACAACCTAATGACAACAGATTTGTAATTTTTCCAATTCAACACACTGATTTATGGGATTGGTATAAAAAACAACAGGCTTGCTTTTGGACTGCCGAAGAAATCGATTTACATGCTGATATTGTTGATTGGAATTCTAAATTATCGGATGATGAACGTTATTTTATCAAACATATTTTAGCTTTTTTTGCAGCATCAGATGGAATTGTGAATGAAAATTTAGCCGAAAATTTTGTAAATGAAGTGCAATATTCTGAAGCAAAATTTTTCTACGGATTTCAAATCATGATGGAGAATATTCACTCAGAGACCTATTCTTTATTGATTGACACCTATGTGAAAGATGAAGCCGAAAAAAATAGATTGTTTAGAGCAATTGAGGTTTTTCCAGCAATTAAAAAGAAAGCAGAATGGGCATTGAAATGGATAGAATCTGATTCATTTGCTGAGCGCTTAATTGCTTTTGCAGCAGTAGAAGGAATTTTCTTTTCCGGTGCCTTTTGTTCTATTTTTTGGTTAAAAAAACGCGGATTATTGCCAGGATTAACATTCTCGAACGAATTGATTTCAAGAGACGAAGGGATGCATTGCGATTTTGCAGTTCATTTACACAACAAACATATTGTAAATAAAGTAACTCCAGATCGTATTAAAGAAATTATTATAGATGCATTAACCATTGAGCGTGAGTTCATTACAGAATCTTTACCTGTAAGTTTGATTGGGATGAATGCCAAATTAATGACTCAATATCTAGAATACGTAACTGATAGATTGTTGCAAGAATTTGGATGTGAAAAAGAATATGACTCAACCAATCCATTTGAATTTATGGAAATGATTTCATTAGAAGGAAAAACCAATTTCTTCGAAAAAAGAGTTTCTGAATATCAAAAAGCAGGTGTAAAATCAGGAGGAACTGGAAGTATCAGTTTTGATTCTGATTTTTAATTCAAGCCAACAGAAAAAGAAAAAGAGATCCTGTTAACTGAATAATTTCAGTGTAAAATTTTAAAAATACCCAAAATTGGGGTGTTTTGGTGGCTAAAAAACAACTAACAAAATTAAACAAGTAACCAATGTTCGTAGTAAAAAGAGATGGTAGAAAAGAACCTGTGATGTTCGATAAAATCACAGCTAGAGTTAAAAAAATGTGTTATGGATTAAACATTATTGTTGATCCAGTAAAAGTTGCAATGCGCGTTATTGAAGGATTATATGATGGTGTAACTACTTCAGAATTAGATAATTTAGCAGCAGAAATTTCAGCAACTATGACCACAGCTCACCCTGATTATGCCAAACTTGCTGCACGAATTGCTGTTTCTAACTTACATAAAAACACCAAAAAATCATTCTCAGAGACTATGGATGATTTATACCTTTATGTAAATCCACGTACTGGAAAAAAATCACCATTGATTGCTGATGATGTGTATGAAATTATCAAAGAAAATGCTCAAAAATTAGATTCTACCATCATTTATAATAGAGATTTTAACTACGATTATTTTGGTTTTAAAACATTAGAACGTTCTTATTTGTTAAAATTAAACGGTCTTATTGTTGAGCGTCCACAACAAATGTTAATGCGTGTTGCTGTTGGAATTCATAAAAGTGATATTGATGAAGCTATTGCTACATATGAATTGATGAGTAAAAAATATTTTACACATGCCACACCAACATTATTCAATGCAGGAACACCAAAACCACAAATGTCGTCTTGTTTTTTACTACAAATGCAAGATGATAGTATTGAAGGAATTTACGATACTTTAAAACAAACTGCTAAAATTTCACAATCTGCAGGCGGAATAGGTTTGTCTATTCATAATGTTAGAGCTACAGGAAGTTATATTGCAGGTACCAATGGAACATCAAATGGAATTGTACCAATGTTACGTGTTTTCAATGATACTGCACGTTATGTAGATCAAGGAGGCGGAAAACGTAAAGGTTCATTTGCTATGTATATTGAAACTTGGCATGCAGATATTTTTGACTTTCTAGATTTAAAGAAAAATCACGGAAAAGAAGAAATGCGTGCAAGAGATTTGTTTTATGCCATGTGGATTTCAGATTTATTCATGGAACGTGTACAAGAAGATGGCAAATGGACGTTGATGTGTCCACACGAATGTCCACATTTGTATGACACGTATGGAGAAGAATTCGAACGTTTGTACACCAGTTACGAAGCTGCAGGAAAAGGAAGAAAAACCATTAAAGCACGCGAATTGTGGGAGAAAATCTTAGAATCGCAAATTGAAACTGGAACTCCTTACATGTTGTACAAAGACGCTGTGAACCGTAAGTCAAATCAAAAAAACTTAGGAACCATTCGTTCATCAAATTTGTGCACAGAAATCATGGAGTACACTGCTAAAGACGAGGTAGCTGTGTGTAATTTGGCATCAATTGCTTTACCAATGTTCGTTACAGAAAATGAAAATGGCGAAAAGTTTTTTAATCATAAAAAATTATTTGATGTTACTAAAAAAGTAACTCGTAATTTAGATACAGTGATTGATATGAATTACTATCCTGTAAAAGAAGCAGAAAATTCAAACTTTAGACACAGACCAATAGGATTAGGAATTCAAGGTTTGGCAGATGCTTTTATCAATTTGCGTTTGCCATTTACATCCGAAGAAGCAAAAAAATTAAACCAAGATATTTTTGAAACTATCTATTTTGCGGCAGTAACATCTTCTATGGAAATTGCCAAAGCAAAAGGTGCCTATTCAACGTTTAAAGGTTCACCAATGTCTGAAGGAGAATTCCAATTCAATATGTGGGGTGTTAAAGACGAGGAATTGAGTGGTAATTGGGATTGGGCAAAATTGCGCAAGCAAGTAATGAAACATGGCGTAAGAAACTCCTTATTAGTAGCTCCAATGCCAACTGCATCAACATCGCAAATTTTAGGAAACAACGAAGCTTTTGAACCATATACTTCAAATATTTACACAAGAAGAGTATTATCAGGTGAATTTATTGTAGTAAATAAGCATTTATTGGAAGATTTGGTTGCTTTAGGTTTGTGGGATAATGACATGAAAGAAGATATTATGCGTGCGAATGGCTCTATCCAACACATAACAAAAATCCCTGCAGATCTCAGAGAATTGTACAAAACAGTGTGGGAAATGAGTATGAAAGACATCATTGATATGGCGCGTCACAGAGGCTATTTCATTGATCAATCACAATCATTGAACTTGTTTATGAAAGATCCAGATTTTGGAAAACTAACTTCAATGCATTTCTACGGATGGAAATCTGGTTTGAAAACAGGAATGTATTATTTAAGAACAAAATCAGCCGTAAATGCAAAACAATTCACATTGAATGTAGAAAAGAAAGAAGAAGAAATCTTAGAGGAAAAACCAATGACACCAGCAGAATTTAGAGCAATGGTTGAAGCCTCTAAAAATGCAGGACCAGACGATTGTGAAATGTGTGGGTCTTAACTTATTCTTTTGAAAAAGGTTGAGAAATCTACTTAAAAGTTAAAATAAAAGAGAGGTAGCAATGCTTCTCTTTTTGTATTTTCGAAAACTAAAATTATCATGATGAATTGGGAACAACTACTTTCTTTAAAACGATTTGGCGATACCAAAAAAAGACCAAGAATAGCGCAAGACGAAACGCGTTTGGGTTTCGATGTAGATTTTGATAGAATTATTTTTTCTGAGGCTTTTAGAAGTTTGCAAGATAAAACTCAGGTAATTCCACTTTCTGAAACTGATTTTGTACACACGCGTTTAACGCATAGTTTAGAAGTTTCTGTAGTTGGTAGAACTTTAGGTAGAAGAGTTGGAAAAATTTTGTTGGAACGTCATCCAAATTTGGTTGATTTGGGATATACTTTTAATGATTTTGGAGCCATAGTTGCAGCAGCTTCTGTGATGCACGATATTGGAAATCCGCCTTTTGGACATTCAGGAGAAAAAGCTATTGGCGAATATTTTAAGTCTGGAAATGGCGTAAAATACAAAGACCAATTAACGCCAAAAGAATACCAAGATTTAATTGATTTTGAAGGGAATGCCAATGGATTTAAAATCTTAACAGAGAATAGAGAAGGTATTTCAGGAGGTTTGCGATTGAGTTACGCAACACTGGGTGCTTTTTTAAAATATCCAAAAGAAAGTTTACCTAAAAAACCAACCAATCACATTGTAGATAAAAAATACGGATTTTTTCAATCAGAAAAAGAAGCTTTTTTAGATGTGGTTACTGATTTGGGAATGACTCCAAAATCTAAAGAAAACAATTCTTTTTACAGGCATCCTCTGGCGTATTTAGTAGAAGCTGCTGATGATATTTGTTATACAATCATCGATTTTGAAGACGGTATCAATTTAGGCTTGATTGAAGAAGAATTTGCTTTAGAATATTTGATAAAACTAGTAAAAGATACTATTGATATTAAAAAATACCATTCACTACAACACAAAAAAGACAGAGTTAGTTATTTGCGAGCGCTGGCAATTGGAGTGTTGATTAATGATGCTGTTGATATTTTTCTGGCAAATGAAGACAAAATATTGGCTGGAAATTTTGAACGGTCTTTATTAGACAAATGCAAATATGAAGCACAAATCAACGATATTATTAAATTGAGTATTTCAAAAATATACCAAAGTAAAGAAGTTGTTGAAAAAGAGGTTGCAGGCTATAGAATTATTGGAGACATGTTAGATATTTTTATCACTGCTTTAAATAACGATTATAATGGGATAGCTTCTAATTATGACTCCTTGATTTTGAAGATGTTACCAGAAGAATACAAATCAAATATAGCTACGGTATACCAAAGAATTATGAGTATTTGTAGCTATATTTCTGGAATGTCTGATAGTTTTGCTATCCGAATTCATAAAAAATTAACAGGAAATAGTATTTAA
>JANREL010000062.1 GCA_030758355.1 Polaribacter sp. | reverse complement strand
ACCTTTAGATGGGGTGTATAGTACCAATTACAACAGAACACAACAAACTGCAAAACCTACCGCTGCTGACAAAAATCTAACCATTTTGCCCTACAACCCTAAAGAATTGTATTCATCTGATTTTCAAAAAGAAACCTTCGGTAAATCAATATTAATTGTGGGTCATAGCAATACCACTCCTGCCTTTGTAAATATTATTTTAGGAGAAAAAAAGTACGAGGATATGAGTGATGATGACAATGGTAGTTTGTATATAGTTACTATTATTAGTGATTCAAAAAGTGTCGAAATTATAAAAGTTGAATAACCAAAAGCATTATATTTTAATATCTCTAAAAATAATTTAAATTTCATTTCCAATCTTTCAAATCAAAAATAATTAAAATAATACTAAAGACAAACCTTGTTTAACACTCTAAATACTTAGAGCTAAACAAGGTTATTTATAATAACTCGCTAAAAAATAGTTTTTAAATTTTATCGCACCACAGCTAGCTGTGGTTATTTCTAAAGGTTTAATACCTTGTTTTTAATACAATTTTTCCAAGTACTTTAACTTCATCTAGTGTAGTAAAAACTACCCTGCCATTTTTAGAGATCACGTTCCAAGCAATTTTGCTTGTTATATCATCTATAGTATTTGGTTTGGTTATGTCAGTCTCCAATTCAAAAGTTCTGTCGCTTGTCATATGCACAGCTTGAGCAAAGTCTTGAGAAACAATCAATAAGTCACCACGTCCATCAACTGAAGCTTGATATATTTCTTGCAAATCGGTCAAAACATTTCCATGCCCAACAGCTTCTTTAATTTCATCTATAGCCTCATTTCTTAGTTTAAACTGTAGATTTTTAATTATTTCCCAACCTTGTTTTGCTAAGTGATGTGCATCCGTATTGTTATAATTTATATGAGCAAAACCATTATAAATTGATGGTTTGTCAGCAACCTGCATCAAACGACTGTAATTGTCTTCCGTGCAAATTACGATACAATTCAACCCAGTCTCATGATTTATTTTCACAACAGCTTTGTCAACTATATTAAAAAACTCACGCACTAAATCATCTAAATGTTTTGAGTCGCTTCCTTTGTCAGAATGGGTATTGTAATAACTGTTTTCAGCAAACGGAAAGTCATTATTTCTAATTTCATTTATAATTTCATCATTAATTGCGTTAAAAAGAGATACTCCACTTTGCGATAATAAAAGAATGAAATATTCTTCATTTCTGTTGTAGGATTTAATCAAAGAGCGAATGTTAAATGCATCTGAAATATGGACACTATTTTCATTTAAAGGCCACGCAGATTTAATTATCTCTTTTGTATCGTTAGACATGTAAATGTGTAAACTATCCAAATTGTAGTTTACATCTATTTCATTTTCTATACTTGAAATTTTTTTTAACAATGACGAAACGGATATTTTATCAAATTCCTTCACCACCCTATCTTTAGCTTCTTTTAAAAGATTTTTCAAAAGAATAATATCTTGGACGTTTTCAGGATGTGTTCTGTGAGTGTTTAGCGAGATAGTAACACAAGGTGTGTTTTTTTCTGTTGCTAATGCCTCTAATTTTTGTTTTATTGTCATGTTTATTTTTTAAAAGTACTTGATTTCCTACTCTTTTGAATTTTCGGATTACTTCCCTTTTAAATGGTGGGTCATTTTATTTCTATCAGTGTTAGTCCTAACCTTTGGCAATATAATTTAAAAGCATATGGTCAGTTGCCAAGTGCGGAATTGTGTAGTTTTTGGTAAGATAAAATTAATGTAGAAACGAATATGAACTTACCACGAAGTTCTTAATTAATAAGAATTGGCTGTGCTTATTGCACATGAAATCAAATATACAAAAATAGTTTCATAAAACCTGTAAAACTTCCACAAAACATTTATTTTCAAATGATTATGTCACCAGTTGTCTATCAATATATAGAAAGGTTTTATACAGGGAAAATTTCTGTAATTCTTAAAATTTTAATATCGAACAATGACAGTAAAAACTTTATTAATCACGAATTAAAATTTAAATAAATGAGAAAAAAGATGTGATTTTAAATTTGAAATTTAAAGAACTTATTAATCAAGCCTGTTCAATATCTCTACTTTCAAATCTTCTAAAATAATTTCAGAAACCAAAGTTAAATTATTGTTTTCAAATGCTTTGTCTAAATCAATTAAGGAAATGGAATCATTTTTAGGCGCATAATTATCATAATTTAAAAAGCGAATCCCTTCCAAGACTTGCTGATTTCTTATCGCTCTAAATCGTTTTCCACCACCATTGGTATGAAATGAATACGCTAAGTAATCCATAGTAAAACTTTGTGCATCAATCCAATAGATAAATACATCTTCAAAATCCTCACCTCCTCCATTTTCTGAAAAACTGACTTCTACTTTATAGTATTCTTTTCCCTGTATTGTAAATGAAGACAATAATTTTTTACGAACAGCTTCGTCATTCAAACCAAAAGGCAATACCGAAAAATAATGTACTGCATTTACAGAATTTGAATAAACAGTTGCCAAGGAATCTGACAATTGAATAAGGTTTTCATTTACAAACCGTTGAAAACCTTGATTGCTCAACACATCTGTAATAGAATCGAAAGAACGTCTTAATTGAAAAATGCCATTTTTTCTTGTCGCTTTATAATTGATATCCCTAAAATTGAAAGAAATTGATGCATTTACTAACTTATCTGAACCAGCAACCAACATCGCTTTATCTATGATTTCCTGAGCAGTCAGCTCTTTCTTGGGTGTTTGACAAGAAACAAGCACCCCAATTGTAAAGAAAAAAATATATTTCATGAAATATTCTTTTTGAGTTGGTTTTATAATTGATTACAAAATTACATTTCTTTCACGAAACTAAAAATGTATCTTTGTAATCGTTTTTAATCATTCAAATATCCGTTGATGACTGTTCAGAAAAAAATCAACATCCAAAATAAAAAAGCACGTTTCGAATTTGAAATTCTTGACATTTATGTGGCTGGAATACAATTGACAGGAACCGAAATCAAATCAATCAGAGAAAGTAAAGCACGCATTACCGAGAGTTTTTGCGAATTTAATGAAGCAGGCGAATTGTTTATCATCAATATGTATATTGAAGAGTATGCTTTTGGACATCATTTTAATCACAATCCAAAAAGCGAACGTAGGCTATTGTTAAACAAACGCGAATTGCGCAGTCTTAAAAAAGATGTTGAAGCTAAAGGAAATGCCATAGTTCCGTTAAAACTATTTTTGAATGAACGTGGTTTTGCCAAATTAGAAATTGCATTAGCAAAAGGTAAAAAAACACATGACAAACGCGATGTTATTAAAGACAGGGACAATAAAATAGACTTAGCAAGGATTAAAAAAAGTTTTAATGCTTAACCAAAAACTAAAAAATTATAGCGTCATTTTAGGGTCAGGCTCTCCAAGAAGACAGCAGTTTTTTAAAGACTTAGACCTTGATTTTATCATTCAAGTAAAATCGGTTGATGAAGTATATCCTTCGCATTTACAAGGAGCTGAAATCACTGATTATTTGGCAGATTTAAAATCAAAAGCCTTTACAAATCTTAAAGAAAATGAATTGGTGATTACTTCTGACACCATTGTTTGGTTAGAAAATAAGCCTTTAGAAAAAGCATCCAATGAACAAGAAGCTTTTGAAATGTTGCAAAAAATGTCAGGAAAAATGCACGAAGTTATTACATCAGTAAGCATTAAAACTGTAAAATTTCACAAACTTTTTAATGATATCACGCGTGTTTTTTTTAAAGAACTTTCAAACGATGAAATCCTTTTTTACATTAAAAACTACCAACCCTTTGATAAAGCAGGCGCTTACGGAATTCAAGAATGGATTGGATTTATTGGTATTGAAAAAATTGAAGGAAGTTATTTCAATGTTATGGGGTTGCCTGTTCATAAACTCTATGAAGAATTGATGAAATTATAGTCTGTAACATCAAAGAAAATATTATTTTTACAACCTATTTACAATACAATACCACAAAATGAAAAAATACACATACACAGAGATGAAAGATACACGTTCTGGTTTTGGTGACGGCCTTACAGAATTAGGAAGAACAAATCCAAACGTAGTTGCGCTATGTGCTGATTTAATTGGATCGTTAAAAATGGATGACTTTATCAAAGAAAATCCTGACCGATTTTTTCAAGTGGGCATTGCAGAAGCCAATATGATTGGTATTGCTGCTGGCTTAACCATTGGAGGTAAAATTCCGTTTACAGGAACATTTGCCAATTTTTCAACTGGAAGAGTGTATGATCAAATTCGTCAATCTGTGGCGTACTCTGGTAAAAATGTAAAAATTTGTGCTTCGCATGCAGGTGTTACCTTGGGCGAAGATGGTGCTACACATCAAATATTAGAAGATATTGGCTTGATGAAAATGTTGCCAGGAATGACCGTTATCAATCCCTGTGATTATAATCAAACAAAGGCTGCAACCATTGCTATTGCTGATTATGATGGCCCAGTGTATTTGCGTTTTGGTCGTCCAAAAGTACCTGTGTACATGCCAACAGATACTCCTTTTGAAATCGGAAAAGGAATTTTATTAACAGCAGGAACAGATGTTACGATTGTAGCAACAGGTCATTTGGTTTGGGAAGCATTGCAAGCAGCTGAACAATTGGAAGCAGCAGGTATCAGTGCAGAGGTAATTAACATACACACAATCAAACCTTTAGACGAAGAAATCATCTTAAAATCGGTTGCCAAAACAGGTTGTATAGTTTCCGCAGAAGAGCATAATATCTTAGGAGGTTTGGGCGAAAGTATTGCTAGAACCTTGGCATTGAATGCTCCTACTCCTCAAGAATTTGTGGGAACAAATGATACCTTTGGTGAATCAGGAACCCCTGAACAATTGATGGCAAAATACGGATTAGATGCTGCTGCTGTTGTAAAAGCAGCTAAAAAAGTATTGGCAAGAAAATAAACACTTGCCTTTATGCGTTGTAATTAGAATCATTAAAACAAATCGTATGAAAAAAGTACTTTTAGTGGCATGTTTTTTATTTGGATTACATCAAACTACAAATTCTCAAGTTCATTTTGGAATAAAAGGTGGCATCAACTATAATTCCAACTCCATACAAGATGTGAGTATAGATGTTTTTGATGGTGCAAAAAGCAGCGCAGGGTATCATGCAGGTATTTGGTTGCGCTTTAAAATTCCGGTTATTGGTTTGTATTTGCGACCTGAATTGGTCTATACCAACTTAGAAAATACCCTTCAGTATGACAATGGTTTGGTACAAAAAAACACCACTTTTAGTTTTCAAAAAATTGACATTCCTGTGTTGTTAGGCAAAAAGATTTTAGGAATTGGTAACGTTTACATAGGTCCTTCTTTTCAATATATTTTAGATCAAGATTTTAGCATTAGTGATATTCCGAATGTTGAAGGAGATGGATTTACTGTTGGTTTGCAATTTGGAGGAGGCATTGAATTGGGCAGACTGGGAATTGATGTTCGATGGGAACGAGTCTTTAACGATACAGAATCTCGCTTTTTGGATGGCACAACCAATGTTCGTTTTGACACTCGTATAAATCAAATTATTGTGGGATTGTCTTATAGATTATAATCAGAAAAAAATTAGCAATTTATATTCCGTAACTAAAAGCTGTAATTCACCTGATGTATGCAGTAAAATCTTCATATTTTTCTAACAGTAACAATAACTGTTAGATTACAAAAAGGGTGATTTAGTATCAAATTTATTCTTCTTTCGTTCGCAGGGTAGAAATATAAATACCAATCGCAAGTGAAACAAAGATAAATAAAAGTGAAAACCACTCAGGAATATCAAACCAACTTGCTGTTATCAATTTCAAGGATACAAATACCAAAATTGAAAATACACTATATTTTAAATACACAAACCTTTCTAACATATTTGACAAGAAAAAATACAAGGATCTCAATCCCATAATCGCAAAAATATTAGAACTATACACAATAAACGGATCAGTTGTTACTGCTAAAATAGCAGGAATACTGTCTAGTGCAAATAATAAATCCGTAAATTCAATCGTAATTAATGCTCCAAAAAGCGCTGTAAAAACACGTTTCCCATTGATTCTAGTAATGTATTTTTCACCGTCAAACTCTTTACTGAAATGAAATAATCTTTTCAAACCTTTTGGCTCCTCTATTTCTTTGTGTGCTGCTTCTTTCTTCAACATTTTTAGCGCTGTAAACAACAAAAAAAGTCCAAAAATGATACTCATTCCATGAATTTTGTTAATCAACACAATACCCACACTAATTAAAATAGCACGAAAAACAATGGCGCCTACAATTCCTAAAAAAAGTAATTTGTGTTGAAATTTCGCCGGAATTTTAAACGATGTAAATATGATGGCAATCACAAAAAGATTGTCAACACTCAAGGACAATTCAATGATGTACCCTGTTAAGTATTTAATGACCGCATTCAATGGCGGAAGATTGGTACCATTTTCCACCAATCCATTATTGTATAAATAATAAATAAAACCCGAAAACAGTAATGCATTTACAATAAAAAATATCGTTTCGAAAATGGCTCTTTTTACAGTAGTTACTGTATCTTTTTTGTGAAGTATAAAAAAATCAATCAGAAGAAGTGCTACTAGATATGAAATGAGAA
>JANREL010000061.1 GCA_030758355.1 Polaribacter sp. | reverse complement strand
AATAACGGCGCAAGTATTACGTATGTAAACGCAAAAGTGAAAGCTTGTGAACGTGTAGGTTTTGAATCAACGTTGATTCGCTTGCCAGAAGAAACCTCTGAAGAAGATTTACTAAATGAAATTGCGATTTTAAATATCGATAAAGATATTGATGGATTTATAGTTCAATTGCCTTTACCAAAACATATTGACGAACAGAAAGTATTGATGGCTGTTGATCCAAACAAAGATGTGGATGGTTTTCATCCCATGAATGTTGGAAAAATGGCATTGAATTTACCCACATTTATCTCTGCAACTCCTTTTGGAATTTTAGAATTATTAGAACGCTACAATGTACAAACCTCCGGAAAACATGTAGTTGTTTTAGGAAGAAGTCATATCGTGGGCAGCCCAATGAGTATTTTGTTGTCTCAAAAAAGAAAAGTGGGTGATGCCACTGTGACCATTTGTCATAGTAGAACTAAAAATTTAAAAGAAATCACCTTGCAAGCAGACATTATTATAGCAGCCATAGGAATTCCTGAGTTTTTAAAAGCAGACATGATCAAAGAAAATGTTACTGTAATTGATGTAGGAATTACTCGCTTGGATGACTCTACCAAACAAAGTGGCTTCAGGTTGGTGGGTGATGTTGCTTTTGACGAAGTTTCAAAAAAATGTGATTTTATTACTCCAGTTCCTGGTGGAGTTGGTCCAATGACGATTGCCATGTTATTGAAAAATACTTTGTTGGCTTGTAAAAGAAGAAATTAATTTTTATAACTCCTCTTCCCTATTCACCAAATCCATTGAAAAAGCGGGTGTACAAATCGCCAAATATTCACAAGGTTCATCAAAAGGATTTGAATACTGAACTCGGGTATTTTTCTCAATTTTGATAGATTGTCCTGTTTCTAAAACCACAACTTCATCTTCTATTATGAACTGTTTTTTACCTTTAATGATGTATGTATATTCATTAAAAGCAGGTGTTTGAAAAGGTTCGCTCCATTTTGGAGGGGCAATCATGTGTGCAATACTGATCGCTGAATTTGTATCAGAGGCCAAACCAAAATGTTCTTCAATCAGTTTTCCGTCAGTTGTTGGAACGATAAAAGGAGATGTTTGAATGTCATATTTTTTGTTCATATCAGAATTTGCGAAAGGGATTGAAAAGGCATCCTTTTTATGCTGAAAACGAAATTAAATTTTAGACTAAAATCAAATTCAGCAGAAAAAGATATAATGGAAAGCGCGGTTTTGTTTTTAAAAAATTCGCCCTAATCAAACCAAACCACAAAGGTTTTTATTTTTGCCAAATCAGGAATTTGCTCTAAAGATACTTGTTGAATTGTAAAA
>JANREL010000060.1:4408-6814 GCA_030758355.1 Polaribacter sp. | reverse complement strand
GCGTGATTGTATGGAATCCTTTTGATGGAATACAAAATAGCTCCCACTGAATAAAAAATACCTCCAGCCACCAAGTACTGAAAATTTTCCGCACTTAATTGTTGCATCAAAGGCTGAATAAAAACCATCACTTGCCATCCCATTAACAAATACATGCCTGTAGAAATTTTGTCATATCTTCCGGTATAAGAGAGTTTCAAAATAACGCCAACCAATGCAAAAAACCACACAAAAACAAACATATACCAACCTAATTTTGAATCCAAACCTACCAAACAAAAAGGGGAATAACTTCCTGCAATTAGTATATAAATTGCTGCGTGATCAAAAATATTGAGTTTTCGTCGTCGTATAGGATTTTTTGCAGCATGATAAAAAGTAGAGGCAGCATATAAAAGTATCATACTGAGTCCATAAATCACAAAACTAATGGGTTTCCAAAAACCATCAAATTCCTGAGATTTTAAAATTAAAAAAGAAAATGCAACAATACTCAATACCAACCCAAAACCATGAGAAATAATGTTTAAATTTTCTTCTTTTTCAGGATAATGGTGATTTAAATTCTCTGTCATTATTTGGTCTGTTTGTATCGTCCATATATTTTTTATCACTTACTAAATCATTGTAAATCAATTGAAAAGTTTGCTGTTTTAATAATTCTACATGTTGCATTTGCAAATCAGATGTTTCAATAAATTTATGTTGATGCACCCTAATTGTTCCAGGGCCACCTTTCCAGAAATCCCATGAAAATAAGCGTTTTCCGTCATAATAAACTTGAGGAACTATCGGAATTTGAAATTCAATAGCCAAGCTAAAAGCACCGTTTTTAAAAGGTGCTAAAATTATATTTTCAGTGGGTACTAATCCTTCAGGGAAAATTCCCAAACTGATGCCATTCTTAAGCCGCTTTTTAGCCTCTTCATATACCTTTTTTCTACTTTCAGGACTGCTCCTGTCAACCATTATCACTACTCTTTTGTAGAAAAATCCAAAAATGGGAATTTTCACAAACTCATGTTTACCAATAAAAACAATGGGGTTTTTACTTAAAATAATTAAAATAAAAGCATCTAATAATGAAGCATGATTCGGGCAAAATAAATAACTCTTGTTTCTCTCAATGTGTTGATCTGCAAAAACTTTCAGTCGAAAACCCATTCCATATACCAAAATTTTAGCCCAAATACGCACCATTTTCCAAAACGTTGCATAGTATTTTTCATCGGAAGTTAGAATTAGCAAAAATGGAATCATTGCTACTATTGTGATCAAAAAAAGGATATAAAACCACATCCTCCAAAGAAATAAAATCGGAATTTTCAAAAATTTCATATGCCCCAAAAATACTAATATTTTGTTGTTTGATTGATTTTTTGAAACAAAACCTTATTTTTGTGAACATATTTTTTTGAAGCATCCAAAAATAGTTTAAAACAAACTTATGTCTAGAATTTTAACGGGAGTACAAAGCACGGGGACACCCCATTTAGGTAATTTGTTAGGAGCAATTTTACCAGCTATTAAAATGGCAAATGATCCTAAAAATGAATCGTATTTATTCATTGCTGATATGCATTCTTTAACGCAAATTAAAGACGGAAAACAATTGAGAGAAAATACCTACAGTACTGCTGCAACTTGGCTAGCCTGTGGTCTAGATATCAACAAAACCGTATTTTACAGACAAAGTGATATTCCACAAGTAACAGAACTCTCTTGGTATTTGAGTTGTTTTTTTCCTTATCAAAGATTGACGTTGGCGCATAGTTTTAAGGATAAAGCTGATAGATTGGCTGATGTAAATTCGGGATTATTTTCCTATCCAATGTTGATGGCTGCAGATATTTTATTGTATGGTGCTGAAACTGTTCCTGTTGGAAAAGACCAATTGCAACATTTAGAAATGACGCGTGATGTGGCTAGCAGATTTAATAATTTGATTGGTGAAACGTTGATTATTCCTGAAGCAAAAATTCAGGATGACACAAAATTAATTCCTGGGACTGATGGTGAAAAAATGAGTAAATCAAGAGAAAATACCATCAATATTTTTTTGCCAGACAAACTATTGCGCAAGCAAATTATGTCTATTCAAACAGATAGTACCCCTTTAGAAGATCCTAAAAATACTGAAAATGACACCATTTTTACCTTGTATAAATTACTCGCTTCAGAAACCCAAGCTCAAGATATGAAAGCGAATTATGAAGCAGGAAATTATGGTTATGGGCACGCAAAACAAGCGTTGTACGAATTGATTATTGAAGAATTTTCAACAATCAGAGAACGTTACAATCATTTTATAACTCACAAAAAGGAGATAGATACTGCACTTGAAATTGGTGCAAAAAAAGCAACAATTGTTGCCAATGAAGTTTTGAAAAGAGTCCGTGAAAAAAT
>JANREL010000060.1:0-4308 GCA_030758355.1 Polaribacter sp. | reverse complement strand
CGATTTTGCAATCGCTTCTAGTTCAAATACAAAAGCTCTTTTATTTACAGAAGGTGCATACGTAAATCCTTCAAAAACGACAACTCTGTTATTTTTTTTATCAATGATTGAATAATTTAAAAACGGACCTGCCATAAAATCATCTTTTACTTCCCATTTTCCACGAGTTTCATAGGCTTTTTTACCATCAATAGTTGCATCAATAGTAAATGGAGTGTATGCTTCTTCAGTAATCATATACATACCTTCAAACGAACCTGGTATGTATTTTTTACCAATACTATCTCTTACAGTTACAATATTATCGGCAACTTTATCTTCATTTTTTAGTGGAATAGAATAGACTAAAATGTTATTGCTTCCCGTTTTTGCGATACCACTTAATAAATGCTGACGCAACCAAAGAAATTCTCCGGTATCATCCACCAATTTAAAAGTTGTTGGAATGGTTAAAGAAATCCCTAGTTTTTTAATGGTTTTAAATTGCTTTTCTGCCAATTTGTCTTTCTCAAAAATATGTTGAGTAAACTTGATATCTGCATCAATAAAAATTTCTTTGATTTCGTTTTTATGCGTTTGTAACAATTTTATGATGGTTTCATCATTTTTCCCTTGAACATAGACAATTGTTTGTGGTTGAGCAAAAACATTCTTTTTTACAGAAAATCCCTCATTATCCGACTCTGAAACAATTAGTAAGTTTCTGTGCGCTTTCATCATTGCCGAAAATCCACTTGGAGCAACTTGCGAAAGTGTTAAAATGGCTTCTGGTTGAGGCAATCCTATCATTAGTTCACCAAAAGAGGTTCTAATTTCTTGGCCAATATCTCCTGTCCAATCGCTTACTTTTGCAACAACCATTACTTTGTTGAGGCTTCCAATGGAATCTTTTAAAACGTATTTGTCATTTCCTACACAAGAGATCAATAAAATGGAAGTAATTGCAATAAAAAGAAAATTTTTCATAAAGTTAGCTTTTAAGAATTTTGAGTTTCATACCCGGTTTCAATTTATTCTCATCCCAAATATTGTTCCACTTTTTCAAATCATCGATAGAAATTTTATCAAATTTTTCCGAAATAATCCAAAGTGAATCTCCTTCTTTCACCTCATACACTTCGAATTTTGCATTTTCTGGTATGATAAAAGCACTTCTATTAAATGATTTAGTTACTGCTTTTGCTACCACACCATTTTTTTTTGGAAAAATATTAAGCCTTTGTCCAACAACAATATTACTTGTTTTTAACTTATTCCAACTTTTTAAATCGCTAACTCTAACACCAAATTTCATGGCAATTTTCCCTAAATTATCACCACTTTTCACTTTGTAACGGATGCTTTTATCCATTGCAAAATTCTCTGGCAAAGGCTTTTCTCTTTTAGAATCATCTAAATCTGCCAATGCATAAATTTCATGTTCTCTGTCTAAAAAATCGATGATTTTATGTTTTGGCAAACGCAATGTATAATTTCTATTTTCTACAAAAGGAATTATAGCTAGTTTGTATGATGGATTTAAAAACGTTAGAACCTCTTGTTCTAAACCAATAACTTCAGAAATTTGATCAAAACCAATGGTTCTTTTTACTTGAACAGTATCAGTTTCAAAATCATAAAATCTTGGCATATTAGGATAAATTTGATGCTCATCCGCATATTCAAAAATATACATAGTAGCATAAAAAGCAGGCACATAACTAGCAGTTTCTCTTGGTAAATATTGACGAATATTCCAATAATTTTTTTGACCTCCTGAACGTTTGATAGCTTTTAAAACATTTCCTGGACCTGAATTATACGCTGCTAAAGCCAAATCCCAATCACCAAAAACTTTGAACAATCTGCTTAGATATTCACAAGCTGCAATGGTTGATTTTACAGGGTCTTGACGCTCATCAACATACGAACTCACTTTTAAATCATATAATTTCCCTGTTCCAAACATAAATTGCCACAAACCAGTAGCACCTGCATGCGATTTGATTTTCGGGAGTAATGCTGATTCAACAACTGCCAAATATTTCATTTCCAGCGGAATATCATATTTGTCTAAATACTTTTCAAACATTGGGAAATAGTATTTTGCTCTTGACATCAACTCTGGAAATTGTTTTTTCCTTTGGCCCAAATAACTATTGATTACCTTTTCTAACGCTGGATTGTAAGCTAAATTAAAAGGTGTATTTTGATTTAATTGAAATAATCTTTTTTTCAATATTTCAGTTGTTAAAGCAACTTCAGTATTGTTTTCAATGTCTTTGTAGTTCATCACAAAGTTAAGTGTGTCAACAAAAGAAACACTAAAAGCTTGCTTCACTAATAAACTATCTATTTTTTTTAAATCTTTGTCAGAGAAAAATGGCTTGTTTTTATAAGCTCTTAAGGAATCTTTTTTAATTGAAATGCTATCAACTTTCGTTTGAGCAAAAAGGGAAAAAGAAAAAAAAAGTATTATTAAAAATCTGTTCATTATCATTAAATTTTTAATTCCAGTGCAATAGGACAATGATCAGAATGTTTTGCTTCTGACAGAATATATGCTCTTGAAATATGATTTTTAAGTGGTTCAGCAACCATGGCATAATCCAAACGCCAGCCTTTGTTGTTTGCTCTTGAATTCGCTCTGTAACTCCACCAAGAATATTCTTGTTTTTCTGGATTCAAATAGCGATAACTATCTGTGAATCCATTATTTATAAAATCACTCATCCATTTTCGTTCTTCAGGTAAAAACCCTGAAACATCTTTCATTTTTGGATTGTGAATGTCAATTTCTTCATGACAAATATTATAATCGCCACAGATGACTAAATTTGGAATTTCCTTTTTTAATTGATTGATATACTCTAAAAACTCATCCATATAATTGAATTTGAAGCTCAATCTGTCATCATTTGTTCCTGAGGGAAGATACATACTCATAACGGAAACTTGGTCAAAATCTACACGTAAATTTCTTCCTTCAAAATCCATGGATTCAATGCCAGTTCCATACACTACATTTTTCGGTTTTTCTTTGCAAAGAATTGCTACAGAAGAATACCCTTTTTTTTGAGCAGAAAACCAATAGTGATAAGGATATCCAGCGTTTTCGAATTCAGATACATCCAATTGTTCTTGATGCGCTTTGGTTTCTTGAATGCAAATCACATCAGGATTTGCAGCTTGTAACCATTGGATAAATCCTTTGTTGAGGGCTGCTCTAATTCCGTTTACGTTGTATGATATGATTTTCATTAAAAGTTTTATTTTAATTTTCCGAAAGTTGAGAAACGCAAAAACCTGAATCTTATTGTTTTCTTTTGTATTGAAAAACAACAATTTGACTTGCTCTTCTGAAACGTTTTACTTTATGTACAGCTTATGCTGTTGGAAAGTATTTTTTTGAATTGGCAATATTAATAATATTTGATTCATTATTCAAAATTTTATGAATCAATTAAGGAATTAAGAGTAATTTGACTGGAGATTGCTAAGAAATAAGTTTTCGGAATTAATTTTTAAATACTTTTTTAAAAAACAACCATTTGATTTGTTCTTCTGATCCTTGTTGTTTGTCAATGCTTATTACTTTTGGTGATAAAATATGCGCTAAAAAAACTGCAATCGTGGTATTTATCCAAATTTCATCAATATTTAAAACTTTATCTAAAATCAACACAAAAACACTAATTAAAATAGGATTAATTAACCAATATATATATTTAAAAAAATTCATTATTCTTTTTTTAATAATAAGTACTCCCTTTAAATAACCATTTCAGGAATTTCACCTTCAATAATTAAAGTGCCTTCAGTTGCATTTTGAATTTCTTCTACAGAAACTCCAGGAGCTCTTTCTAACAAATAAAAAGCATTGTTTTTAACTTCTAAAACTGCCAAATTTGTCACTACTTTTTTTACACACCCAACTCCAGTTAAAGGCAATGTGCATTGTTTTAAAATTTTGGACTCCCCTTCTTTATTGGTGTGCATCATAGCAACAATAATGTTTTCAGCAGAGGCCACTAAATCCATAGCACCACCCATTCCTTTAACCATTTTTCTGGGAATTTTCCAATTGGCAATGTCACCATTTTGCGAAACTTCCATGGCTCCTAAAATAGTAAGATGAACGTGTTTTCCGCGAATCATTGAAAAACTTGTTGCCGAATCAAAAAAACTGGCACCAGGCAAAGTGGTAATAGTTTGTTTACCTGCATTGATAATATCTGCATCTTCTTCACCTTCAAAAGGAAAAGGTCCCATTCCTAAAACTCCATTTTCTGATTGAAATTCTACTTCAATATCTTCACGAACATAATT
>JANREL010000059.1:1560-6943 GCA_030758355.1 Polaribacter sp. | reverse complement strand
AACATCAGGATTAAAAACAGAGAAAAATCCGAATAAATGTGATGAATTGAAAACAATTGCTTCGTCCAATAATATCAAATTTTGGTCTGCAGCACCACCTCTAACATTAAATCCCGATGCACCTTCACCCGCACTTGTTACTCCTGGTAAAAGGAGTAAAGATTTGATAATATCTGCTTCACCAAGTACAACAGGAATTTGTTTGATGGTAGCTGAAGTTAATTTATTAACGCTCATTTGAGGCGTTCTAACATTCAGTTTTTCAATATCTGCTTCAATAATTATCTCATCCAAACGCTCAGCAGCTTCTTTCAGTTTAAAGTTTTTTGTAAGTTTTTCTAATAAATTGATAGTTTCAACAATTGTTGTATAACCAACATAACTTACTTGAATTTTGAAGGTTCCTTTTGGGATCGTTATGGAATAAAAACCATATTCGTTTGTAGAAGTACCAGCATTTAACTCAGGAATAAAAACAGAAACACCTATCAATGTTTCATTGTTTGCATTGTCGTAAACTGTTCCACTTAATGTGATTTTTTCTTGACCAAAAACGATTGTAGATGAAATAAAAAGAACAAATAATATCTTTTTAATGTGTAGCATTTTTGTTTATTGAATTGATTTATTGATTCAACAAAAGTAGGATTTAAAATGATAAGAATTCGTTAAAAAACACTTCTTATTAGTGTTTCTATAATCTTTTATTGATTTAAAAAAATAAATCAATTTTTAAAATTTGAAATTTTTATAGAATTAGGATTAAACTATAAACAATTTATTTTTTAAAGTTAAAAACCTCATTAAAAATGAGGTTTTTATATATTTTAATTTAAAATATTATTAAAAATCATACTTGGTCTCATCGCTCTATCAGCTAATTCGTCTGAAGGCTTGTAGTAACCACCTATATGTACTGGTTTTCCTTGAATGGAATTTAACTCTGAAATAATTTGCATTTCATTTTCTCTCATTTTTTTTGCAATTGGGGTAAATTCTGCTTGTAATTCAGCGTCTTTGGTTTGTTTTGCCAAAGCTTCTGCCCAATACAACGCCAAATAAAAATGCGATCCTCTAACATCTAATTCCCCAACTTCTCTTAGAGGAGATTTGTCATTCTCCAAAAATACATCTGTAGCTTCGTCTAAAGTCTCTGCTAAAATTAGTGCTTTTGGATTGTTATTTGTAAGGCTCAAATGCTCTAAAGATACCGCTAAAGCTAAAAATTCACCCAAAGAATCCCAACGTAAATGATTTTCTTCTAAAAATTGCTCTACGTGTTTTGGAGCTGAACCACCAGCACCAGTTTCAAATAGTCCACCACCATTCATTAAAGGAACAATTGAAAGCATTTTTGCAGAAGTTCCTACTTCTAAAATTGGGAATAAATCTGTTAAATAATCACGCAATACATTTCCTGAAACAGAAATAGTATCTAAACCTTTTACCAATCTTTCTAATGTGAAATTTGTCGCATCAAAAGGAGGTAAGATTCTGATATCTAAATTTGTAGTTTCATAATTTTGTAAATATTTTTCAACTTTCTTGATGATTTCTGCGTCATGAGCTCTGTTTTTATCCAACCAAAAAACAGCTGGAGTTTCAGAGAGTTTAGCTCTTGTTACTGCTAATTTTACCCAATCTTGAATTGGTAAATCTTTGGTTTGACACATTCTCCAAATGTCACCTTTTTCAACAGTGTGTTCAATTAAAAGAATGTTATTTTCATCTAAAACTTGAACTTTTCCATCTTCAGTAATTTCGAAAGTTTTATCGTGGGACCCATACTCTTCAGCTTGTTGAGCCATCAAACCAACATTAGGAACTGTTCCCATAGTTGTTGGGTCTAGGGCACCATTTTTTTTGCAAAAATCAATTGTTGCTGTATAAATTCCAGCATAAGAACTGTCAGGAATGATTGCTTTGGTGTCTTGTAATTTTCCTTCTTTATTATACATTTTCCCAGAAGTACGAATCATAGCAGGCATTGAAGCGTCAATAATTACATCCGAAGGAACATGTAAATTAGTTATTCCTTTATCTGAATTTACCATGGCAACTGCAGCATTATGATTGAAGTTAGTTTCAATATCAGCTAAAATTGTTGATTTTTCAGTTGCAGAAAGTTGATCGAGACTTGCTAATAGTTGACCAAAACCGTTGTTAGTGTTAACACCAATTTTGTCAAAAGTTTTTCCATGTTTATTGAACAATTCTTTAAAAAATGTTTTTACAATGTGTCCAAAAATGATTGGGTCAGAAACTTTCATCATGGTTGCTTTCATATGAAAAGACAATAATAATCCTTGTTTTTTTGCATCTGAAATTTCACTTTCTAAGAATTCAAGCAACGCTTTTTTACTCATTACAGTTGCATCAATAATTTCTCCTTTAAGTAAAGAAAGTTCTTTTCTTAGAGGTGTTTTAGTTCCGTCCAGTGAGGTATGAATTATTTTGATAGTTGTAGGATTTTCAACAGTTACTGATTTTTCATTATTAAAAAAATCACCTTTTTTCATGGTAGCAACTTGAGTCTTTGAATCTGAAGCCCAAGCTCCCATTGAATGTGGGTTTTTACGAGCGTAATTTTTAATTGCTTTTGGAGCTCTTCTATCAGAGTTTCCTTCACGCAAAACAGGGTTTACAGCAGAGCCTTTTACTTTATTATACAATGCTAAAAATACCTTGTCTTCTTCAGTTTTTATTTCATCTGGATAATTTGGCAATGCATATCCCAGTTTTTGTAATTCACTAATAGCTTCTTTTAATTGAGGTACTGAAGCGCTTATATTAGGTAATTTTATAATATTTGCTTCAGGTTTTGTAGCTAAATCGCCCAAAATAGACAACGCATCCTCTACTTTTTGATCTTCAGTTAAATACTCAGCAAAATTTGCTAAAATTCTACCAGCCAATGAAATATCTTTTGTTTCAATTTCTATTCCCGAAGATTTTGTAAATGCATGTACAATTGGTAAAAATGAACGAGTTGCCAAAGCAGGTGCTTCATCGGTTTTGGTGTAAATAATTTTAGCCATTATGGATTTGTTTATAAATGTGTACTATTTAAAATTAAAAATGATTGTTTTTGCTATTGATTTTAGCGGTGCAAATTTAACGATTTACAATGACATTTTTATTGTTATAAACCTGCAATTTTAGTTAAAACGGTGAGGATAATTTAAAAAAAACAACTTTTTTAAATTTGTTTAAAATATAGAAGCCATATCATTACTAATAATGGTATGGCTTCTTGAAATAGTCATTTATACTGCGTTGTATTGATACTTTCCAAATGAAAGTTTGCTTTCATATCTCTTTTTTAAAAGAAATTATAGTTCCCTATTTCTGGTTTGAAACATCATTTGTATTTTTCTTTTTCCAAAAAAAAATCTGATGTTTTAATTTGTTGTTTTTCTCATTTTTAACAATTATAAATTGATAATTAAACTATACATTCACTTTTCATCTCTTGTTTTTGTATAACAAAATTTCATTGCACTAATAATTAGTTTTTTAATTTTAAAAAAATCCAAACAACTACATAAAGAACGTTGCTTAATAATTTAACTAGTAGTTAAATTTATTGAAATGAATAATCAAAATTACTTTGTAATTGATGTTGTAAAAGCATTACTTATTTTTTATTTTCAAATTATTTAAGTAACTAATAACCAGTAAGATAACAAAAATTATTATGAGTAATTGTTCAAAAAAAAAGCGTTGTAAATTTTACAACGCTTTTTAAGATTTTATTCGAAGAAAGATTATCTTCTTTTTTCGGTAATTCTAGCTTTTTTACCAGTAAGATCTCTAAAGTAAAAAATACGAGCTCTACGAACTTTACCTTTTTTGTTTACTTCAATTTTTTGGATTGATGGTAAGTTTACAGGGAAAATTCTTTCAACCCCAACAGTTCCTGACATTTTTCTGATTGTAAAAGTTTCAGAAGCTCCTGAACCTCTTTTTTGGATGACAACACCTCTAAAAAACTGAGTACGTGTTTTTGCACCCTCTTTAATTTCGTAATAAACAGTGATTGTATCACCAGCAGCAAAGTCTGCAAATTCTTTTTTTGTTACAAATTCGTCTTGAACAAATTTTATTAAAGATTCCATATCTTAAATTTTATAATTTTCTAAAACAACATTCACGATTCTCGTCAGAGGTTAAATTAGCGGATGCAAATCTACTAATATTTTTTAGCTTCTTAAAATTAAATTTAATTAATTTTTGCTTGATAATTTTCGCAGTAAAAAACCCAGAATTTACGAACTTCTCTTCCGTCTTTTTTAATGATAATTGGTTGTATTTCAGTTATTTTTTGGAAATAATATTTTAATTCTGGATTAAAATCACTCTTCATTTTATGATCTTTAAATCCTTTGTCAGAATCAATAAAAATCGCATTTTTACCATTTAAATTTGATAAATCATCACCCAAATAATCAAAATGCAAGGCTGGCAAACCTATAATGTTTTGCGCATAAACTTTTTGATTCATAAAATAGTTTAAACAAGCACTTGTTTTATAATTATCATTAGAAAAAACAAAAGTATTTGAATATTTTTCTTGCAAATTTTCGGTTTCAATTGCCAATTCGTTCCAGCCAATCCAAGTGTCATCACTTTTTATTGGAAATACATAAAAAAGTATTTGAATCATCGCCAAGACATGAAAAACTACCGAAAATACAATTTGAGTTTTTACTAATTTTTTACTGATAAACATACCTGCTAAAATAATTCCTGTGATGTAAGAAGGCATCATCCAATTTAATTTTACCCAGTAAATTGGTGTAATTGAGAAAAATCCAACAAAAGTTGGGATGAAAAAAGCCAACAAAAATAAGGTTTTCGCTTGTGGGATTTTAAATTTTAAAACAGCTCTTTTGATGTATTTGTATGAAAATGTGATAATTACTAAAAATAAAATTGGCAATAATAACAATAGTTGATGCGCAATTGCTCCGAAAAAATTTGTTGGTGAAATTTTAAATTCTGAGATAGAAGTTGTTCTTTCTGAAGATTGAAAAGTAAAAGAAGCAAAATCATTTTGGTAGTTCCACCAAAAAACAGGAGACATTATAATTATTGAAATGACTAGGGATAACCAAACCTGAGGAGAAATCAATAATTTTCTGTGTTTGTTCGAAAAAATCAGAAATAGAATTAAGCCGATTTGTAATAAAAGTGCAGTGTATTTGCTGTTAAAAGCCAATCCCATTGCAATTCCACCAAAAATCCAAAACCATTTTTTGTCTTCAAAAATTGCTTTGTACAAACAAATTAAACTGAGTGTCCAAAATAATAAAAGTGGCACATCAGGAGTTGAATTGAATGATAAAATGGAAATAAATAAGGTTGTTGTGATTAAAATAAG
>JANREL010000059.1:0-1460 GCA_030758355.1 Polaribacter sp. | reverse complement strand
TTTTGCATCTGGAGTCATGTAAATAAGTTCATCATAACTTCTTTCTGATTGTAATTTTTTGATACAATTCACAATTGGTTCTATCATCAAAACCATTCCTGCACCACCTCCAAACTGAGTATCATCAATTTGTTTGTAGTTTCCTAAACCATATTCGCGCAAATCATGAACCACAATTTCTGCAATGCCACTTTGTTGTGCTCTTTTGATAATTGAATGATTGAAAGGACTTTCAAGTAGATTTGGTGCTGCTGAAATAATGTCTATTCGCATTTTTATTTTTTGCTTTATTTGTATTGAAATCTTAATTTTCTATTTCAATTTTTGAATTACTTTCTCCAAAAAGAGGTAAATAATCATCAATTTTAAAAGTGTTTCTATCAAATCGTGAGGTTCTGTTTTTTCCTTCTTCTTGCCGAACAATACTTCTTGCAAAACGTCTGATTTCTGCTTTTGATGTTAAAATTAAGCCAGGAACAGGTATGCTTTTTCCATCTAAATCTTTAGCAACCATTGTAAAATAGGAAGAATTGCAATGTTTTGTTTCGCCAGTTCTGATGTTTTCAGCATCTACTCTTAAACCAATCACCATTGAAGTTCGTCCAGTGTAATTTACGGATGCTTTTAAAGTAACCAATTCTCCCACTTCAATAGGATTTAAAAAATCTACCTTGTTTACAGAAGCAGTTACACAATATTGTGCTGAGTGTTTTGAGGCGCAAGTGAAGGCAATTTGATCCATCAAATTTAAAATGTATCCACCATGAATTTTTCCATTAAAGTTTGAATTTGATGGTAACATTAGTTGTGTAAGAGTTACTTGCGATTCACTAACTTTTTTAAATAATCTCATACATTGGCTTATTTTACCCTAAAATGAGGAGATTGTTCTTCTGTTACTTTTGTAATAAAATATTTGGAGTCACCTAACCAAAATAAGGTTTTATATCTTTCAACATAATTTAGTTTTACGTATCTTCCTTGATATTTTTCTAAATCAGCAATCACATCTTTGTATTTATCTTCAACAGAAAATGAAAATATTTGAGCTCCCGAAATTCCCTGACTAATTTCTCCTTCCCAAGTTTTTACTAAAACACCCTTTTTACTGATTTTAATCAACTCGCCAGAACGAATACCTTCACTGAAAGTTGCGAAATAAATAAAACTGAAGTAAATCACAGTAACAATTAAAATTACTGATATCAAAATTCCCCAAAATTTTTTCATGAGTCAAAAATACAAATCTAATTTAGTTGATAATGTGAAACTTTGATTTTTTTATTTAAAAAAATAGGATCACTGATTTTTTTTATACGTTAATTAAAGTAAATTTGTTTACCATCAAAATATTCCAAGATGAACTATATTTTATTTGATAGCGATATTAGAAACTCGTTATTACCTTTTACATTCACAAAACCTGTTGCTGATTTAAGAATTGGAATTTTAACAATTCG
>JANREL010000058.1 GCA_030758355.1 Polaribacter sp. | reverse complement strand
TGTATTTGCCTTCTTACGATCATACTAAAATTATAGAGGTTTTGTCAGAAATTCCATTGATAAAATGGCATATTTTTTCAAAAAATGCATCCCAATTGATATTTAAAAAAAATATGGTGATATATCCAATCAACGAATTTGATTTCATTAAAAGCATTACATCTTGTGAAGGTGTATTGTGTGGAGCAGGATTTGAAACTCCTTCTGAAGCCTTATTTTTAGAAAAAAAATTGATGGTTATTCCCATGAAAAATCAATTTGAACAACAATGCAATGCAGCAGCTTTAGAAAAAATGGGTGTACCAGTTATCAAAAGTTTAGAAAGAAAAAGATTGAAAAAAATTGCCAAATGGATTCATTCAGAACCTTTGTACAAAGTTAATTATCCAGATATAACTGAAGATATTTTAGAATCTTTTTTATTACCTTATTTCAATGAAAATTTATTAACTACCACTCTATAAGAGATTTACTCATGTTTTCGAGCATTTTATTTGTTTTGGAAAAATGCTTATTTCCAAACCAATACCCTCTATTTGCGCTCAAAGGTGAAGGATGACCAGTTGTTAAAACACAGTGTTTTTTCAAATCAATCAACTTCATTTTTTGTTTGGCAAATCCGCCCCAAAGTAAAAAAACAACATGCATTTTTTCTTTAGAAATTTGTTGAATCACAGCATCTGTAAAAGTTTCCCATCCTTTTTTTTGATGACTTCCAGCTTCATTTGCTCTAACTGTTAATGTGGCATTAAGTAATAAAACTCCTTGTTTTGCCCATTTTTCAAGATTGCCGCTTTGTGGATAAGGCACGTTTAAATCCCCTGATAATTCTTTAAAAATATTGATCAAAGATGGTGGATGTGAAATGCCATCATGAACCGAAAAACACAAACCATTAGCTTGATTTGGACCGTGATAAGGATCTTGCCCTATAATCACTACTTTCAAATTATCAAAACTGCAATAATCAAAAGCAGCAAATATTTCACTTCCTTTTGGATAGCAAGCGTACTGTTTATATTCCGTTTTTATAAACTCTGAAAGTGAATCGAAATACGGTTTTTCAAATTCGGGTTGTAAAATATTTTTCCAACTATCAGCTATTTTTACTTGCATTGTTTCGTATTTTTGCAGAGATTTCAAAGATAACATTTTGGGTAAAAACATATCAGAAAAAACATTACAAGATTTAGAATTTTTAACGGTTTTAAAACATGTTTCAGCACATTGTATCTCTGGTTTAGGAAAAGAAAAAGTACTTGAAATTAAACCTTTTTATTCCAGAAAAGAACTTTTTAAGGAGTTGTATTTGGTAAATGAGTACGTATCATCTTTTCAAAATGATAACAGAGTTCCCAATCACGGCTTTGATGATATTACTGATAGTGTCAAAAGATTGGCCATTGAGAATAGTTTTATTGAAACGGAGGCTTTTTTAAAAGTAGCAAGAACTTCACTTACGGTAAATGAACTGATTGTATTTTTTAAAAAGTTCCAACTTTTGTTTCCTACTTTTTTTGAATTGACTCAGAAAATCGAATTCACAACCTATATCAATGACGAAATCAAACAAATCATTGAAATTTCTGGCGAAGTAAAAAACAATGCCTCACCCGAATTGAAACAAATCAGAAAAGATATCAATTCAATTCGTGGAAAAATTGGCGCAAGTTTTTCGAGTGCTTTATCGAAAGCAATTAATGCAGGTTATTTGGATGATATTAAAGAAACTGTCGTCGACAATCAGCGTGTTTTGGCTGTCATGGCAATGCACAGAAGAAAAGTGGAAGGCAGTTTGTTAGGAGCTTCAAAATCAGGAGGTATTGTTTATATTGCGCCTCAAGCTACCTTGGCTTATTCGCGCGAATATCAAAATTTGTTGTACGAAGAAAAGCAAGAAATTATCAAAATTTTACGTGATTTAGCAACTACAATTCGTCCATTTGTCTCACTTTTAGAGGAGTATCTTACATTTTTAATACATTTAGATGTGATTGGCGCAAAAGCAAAATATGCGCATCAACATCATGGTGTATTGCCTAAAATTACTAAGACTAAAAAGATTTTCTTCAAGAATGCGTATCATCCTATTTTGTGGAAAAAAAACAAAGAAAATGGTATTGAAACAATTTCACAAACCATCACGCTACATGAAAATCAACAAATTATTGTCATTTCAGGTCCTAATGCCGGTGGAAAAAGTATCACTTTAAAAACCATTGGATTGCTTCAAGTTATGTTGCAAAGTGGTTTGTTAATTCCTGTTGATGAGCGCAGTGAATCTTATATTTTTGACACAATTCTTACAGATATTGGAGATAATCAATCTATTGAAAATCAATTAAGTACTTATAGTTATCGATTGAAAAATATGCGACACTTTCTAAAAAAATGTGATGAAAATACCTTGTTTTTGATTGATGAATTTGGTACTGGAACTGATCCTGAATTGGGAGGTGCTTTAGCAGAAATTTTCTTAGAAGAATTTTATAATTACAAAGCTTTCGGAATTATTACCACGCATTACTCCAATTTAAAAGTCTTGGCAAACGAATTGGAAAATGTAACCAATGCCAATATGCAATTTGATGATCGAACTTTAGAACCTTTGTATAAATTGTTTGTAGGACAAGCAGGAAGTTCATTCACGTTTGAAGTAGCTCAAAAAAATGGTATTCCATTTAGTTTGATAAACAAAGCAAAAAAAAGAGTTGAAAATGAAAAAATACGTTTAGATAAAACCATTTCTAAACTGCAGCAGGAGCGAAATCGCCTACAAAAAAATTCAGAAAATTTAGAAAAGCAACAACATAAAGAACTAGAATATTTAGGAAATTTACAGCAAAAAGAACAAAAAATCCAAGAAAAACTCGAAGGATTTCAAGAATTATATGATAACAATCAAAAAATGTTGTCTTTTGGAAGAAAGATGAACGAGTTTTTGAATAAGTTTTTTCAGACAAATAATAAAAAAGAATTGCTAACGAGTTTCAATAAATGGGTTGCTGATGAACGTGTAAAACATTTGAAAAAAAATCCTGAAAAGCCAAAAACAATTTCTCAAAAACAACAAGCCATTATTCATAAAAAAAGGCAAGAAGAAATTATTAAACAAGTAGAAAATGAAGTCTTAAAAAAAGTGGTGAAAGTGCGTGAAGAAAAGAAAATTGAAGCTGAAAAAGTAGCCAAAGAAAAACAAAATTACCTTTTTAAGATTCATGATAGAGTGCGTATTATTGATTCAAATTCTGTTGGTACTATTGATAAAATTGATAAAAAAACGGTTGTTATCAATTATGGTATTTTTACTACCAAAACAAGTGTAGATAAATTGGAATTGGTTGAAAAATCAAAATAATCTATTTTGATACCAAAACTATCCATTTTACATCATAAATTCTTAAAATCAGTTAAAGTCTATTTTTTACTGAAAATTTTTAAAAAATGAGTGCTTATTAAGAAAATACATAAAACTTACTGCACATATTATGAAAAATTTAAAATCTATTAGTGCCATCTTACTTTTTAGTTTGACAGTTTCCTTTTCAGCAAATGCTTCAAAAAAAGATTCAACAAAAGTTACATGAGAATTGCGTTCTAAAATCATCAAATATTTAAGAGACAAAATTCCTTTAGATTTAAAATCCCCCTCAACAACCTAAGTTACATTTATGATTAACAACCAAAATGAGTTAGTTGTAATCTTTGTTGATTTGAAATTGAATGAATTTAATTCTTTTGTAAAGCAATAATTAAATTATAGAAAAATAGCAACAAAAGGAGTTCAAAAAGGTGAAATTTGTAAAATGCCTATGAGAATTAACAAAGGAAGCTAATGTAAAATTGAACTCAAAAAAAAAAGAGAAATCAATTACTGATTTCTCTTTTTTTTATTTGAATAATATTATTTATTTCGCATTTTGTATTTTAATCAAATTCAATGCAGAACCCTCATTAAACCATTCAATTTGAGCTTGATTATACGTGTGATTCAATTTTATAACATCTCTAGTTCCATCTGTATGAACCAATTCTAAACTTAATTGTTTTTCTGGTGCAAACTCATTCAAATCTAAGAAATTGATTGTGTCATCTTCTTGAATTAAATCGTAATCAGCTTCGTTGGCAAACGTTAAACCTAACATTCCTTGTTTTTTAAGGTTTGTCTCGTGAATCCTTGCGAAAGATTTTACAATTACAGCAGCAACACCTAAAAAACGAGGTTGCATTGCAGCATGTTCTCTTGAAGAACCTTCACCATAATTATGATCTCCTACAACAACAGTTTTAATTCCAGCAGCTTTGTATGCTCTTTGTACTGCAGGCACAGCATCATATTCGCTAGTCAATTGATTTTTAACGAAATTTGTTTTCTGATTGAATGCATTGACAGCTCCAATCAACGTATTATTTGCAATATTGTCTAAATGACCTCTGAAACGCAACCAAGGACCAGCCATTGAAATGTGATCAGTAGTACATTTTCCAAAAGCTTTGATTAGTAATTTGGCATTTTTAATTGTATTTCCAATAGGTTCAAAAGGTGCTAATAATTGCAATCTTTCTGAATTCTCATCAACAGAAACAACCACATGACTTCCATCTTCTTCGGGAGCTAAAAAACCGTTGTCTTTCACTTCAAAACCTTTTGGAGGCAATTCCCATCCTGTTGGTTCATCAAACATTACTTCTTCTCCATTTTCATTGATTAAACTATCAGTAATTGGATTAAAGTCTAAACGTCCAGCAATAGCAATCGCTGCTGTAATTTCAGGCGAAGCAACAAATGCGTGTGTATTTGGATTTCCATCAGCTCTTTTTGCAAAGTTTCTATTAAACGAATGAACAATGCTATTTTTTGGTGCATTTTTAGGATCAGAATATCTAGCCCATTGTCCAATACAAGGACCACAAGCATTTGTAAATATCTTTGCATCTAGTTTTTCGAAAATTCCAAGAATTCCATCTCTTTCCGCTGTATATCTAACTTGTTCAGAACCAGGATTAATTCCTAATTCAGCTTTCATTTTAATGCCCTTGTCTAAAGCTTGTTGTGCAATTGAAGATGCTCTTGATAAATCTTCGTAAGATGAATTGGTACAAGAACCAATTAATCCCCACTCGACTTGCATTGGCCAATCATTTGCTGCAGCTTTTTCAGCCATTGCTTTTCCAACTGTAGTTGATAGATCTGGTGTAAAAGGACCATTTAATAAAGGGCCTAATTCTGATAAATTGATTTCAATTACTTGATCAAAATACAACTCAGGATTTGTATATACTTCAGAATCAGCTGTTAGATATTCTTTTATGTTGTTAGCTTCGTCTGCAACATCTTCTCTATCTGTGGCACGTAAATAACGCTCCATTGATTCATCATAACCAAATGTTGATGTAGTTGCACCAATTTCAGCTCCCATGTTACAGATAGTACCTTTTCCTGTACAAGACATTGCAGTAGCTCCTGGACCAAAATACTCGACAATGGCACCTGTCCCTCCTTTTACAGTTAAGATTTCAGCAACTTTTAGAATAACATCTTTTGGTGCTGTCCAACCAGATAATTTACCAGTTAATTTTACACCTATTAATTTTGGAAATTTTAATTCCCAAGCCATTCCTGCCATCACATCTACAGCATCAGCACCACCAACACCAATAGCGACCATTCCTAAACCACCTGCATTTACAGTGTGAGAATCAGTTCCAATCATCATTCCACCTGGAAATGCATAATTTTCTAAGACCACTTGATGAATAATTCCAGCACCTGGTTTCCAGAATCCAATTCCGTATTTATTTGAAACAGATTCTAAAAAATTAAAAACCTCGCTACTAGTGCTATTCGCATGTTTTAAATCTTCGAAAGCACCACTTTTAGCTTGAATTAAATGATCACAATGAACCGTAGTTGGAACTGCAACTTTTGCTTTTCCAGCTTGCATGAACTGTAGCAATGCCATTTGTGCAGTTGCATCTTGGCAAGCAATTCTATCTGGAGCAAAATCTACATAATCTTTTCCTCTTAAAAATGCCTTGTTCGGCGTTCCATCCCAAAGGTGTGAATATAAAATTTTCTCTGCTAACGTTAAGGGTTTTCCGGTAATTTTTCGAGCTGCATCAACACGTTCTGACATAGAAGCATAGACCTGCTTAATCATTTCAATATCAAAAGCCATATATATAGTTTTTAAGGTTTTTTGTCGAAAACAAATTTACATCAATAAAACTAATTTTAAAAAATAAATAATAGATAGCAGTAATTAATTGATAAGTGAAAGCTATTTCCCTAATATGCCATATTTTATTGATAAAATTAAATTAAAATTTAATTTTTATTAAAGAATTCATAAAATTAAAAAGCAGACTTGTAAGCCGAATTCTGTATCCTAAAACAAGTTTAAGATTCTTATCATTTATCTAGTTCTAAAATTACTCTTAGAATCTATCTGCCTACCCTTTAGAATCGAGCGAGTAGCCCTCAAGCTCTAATATACATGGCATTGCACCTCATAGAGTTTACCTGGTTTCACTACAGCCGAACTGTACTTGCTTTCTGTTGCACTTGTCCTCAGTTTGCACTGGACGGATGTTATCCGCTATGATTACTCTTTGGTGTCCGGACTTTCCTCCTTGAATTGAATTCATGGCGATAAGATAAGTCTGCTTTTCGCTTGTAAAAGTAATGATAAAATTCATAAAAAAACCACTCAAATTAAAAACTCAAGTGGGAAAATTCATTATAAGAAATATTTATATCTCGATAACTATATCGACATATTTAATAATTTTTTGAGTGAAAATATTTTAATTCTATAGTTATCATATTAAAAAAAATAGCATTTTGTTAAGAAAACATATCCTTTACTTTTTCAAAAAATGATTTGTCTGATTTATTTGGATTAGGAATAAAGTTTTCATGTTCCATTATCGTTTCAAAGAACTTACGTTGCTCTTTGTTCAATTCTTGAGGTGTCCAAACATTAATATGTATCAGAAAATCTCCTGTTCCATAACGTTCGATACTTGGCAATCCTTTCCCTTTTAGTCTTAAAATTTTACCAGATTGTGTTCCAGCATCAATCTTGATTTTAACTTTTCCTGAAACTGTTTCAACTTCTTTAGCTGTTCCTAAAACGGCTTCTGGATAGCTAATGTATAAATCGTAATGAATATTAGTGCCTTCTCTTTTTAAATTTTCATGTTCAACTTCTTCAATTACCACCAATAAATCTCCAGGAATTGAGTTTTTGCCAGGAGCTTCATTTCCTTTTCCTCCGACTTTTAGTTGAACACCTTCTGTTACACCTGCAGGAATATTTATTGAAACGGTTTCTTCTTTAAAAACCAATCCTTGAGCATCTGCTTCTTCTGGTCTATTACTCAAGGTTTCTCCTGCTCCACCACAACTTCCACAAGTGGTTGCTGTTTGCATTCGTCCCAAAATAGTATTGGTAACACGCATTTGCTGTCCTGAACCATTACAAGTTAAACAGGTTGAATATTTTACGCCATCAGCTTGAACTTTTCTACGAACTTTTACTTTTTTTTCAACACCTTTTGCGATTTCATCTAGAGTAAGTTTTACACGAATTCGCATATTGCTCCCTTTTACGCGAGCTTGTTGTCTTTGGCCTCCACCAAAACCACCAAAACCACCACCAAAAATATCTCCAAACTGACTGAAAATATCATCCATATTCATTCCTCCTCCAAAGCCCCCTCCACCCTGTGCGCCTTCAAAGGCTGCATGACCATATTGATCATAACGAGCTTTTTTGTTTTCGTCACTCAAAATTTCGTAAGCCTCTGCTGCTTTTTTAAAATTTTCTTCAGCAGTTTTATCATTTGGATTTTTATCAGGATGATATTTAATTGCCATCTTTCTATAGGCTTTTTTAATATCGACCTGACTTGCAGATCTTGAAATACCTAATACTTCGTAATAATCTTGTTTTGCCATATTGTTATATGTTTTCAGTTTTCAGTAGTAGTCAGTAGTAATTATATTTACTAAAAACTAAGACTGAAAGTTACATCAATTTATTGTCCAATAACTACCTTTGGGTATCGTATTATTTTATCTCCTAATTTGTATCCTTTTTCTAAACAATCAATCACTTTTCCTTTTAAATCTTCAGTTGGTGCTGGAATTTGAGTGATTGCTTCATGCAATTCTGCATCAAAAATGTCTCCAGCATTTACATCAATTTTGGTTAATCCTTTTTGCTCTAATGTGTTGTAGAATTTTTGGTGAATTAAGGAAACTCCTTTGCGAAGTTCTTCTGTTTCTGGAGATTCTTCAATATGATTTAAAGCGCGTTCAAAGTCATCTACAATTGGCAGTAAAGATGTCATTAATTCCTGACCTGCGGTTTTAAAAAGCTCAATTCTTTCTTTTGAGGTTCTTTTTTTATAGTTTTCGAATTCAGCAAAAAGACGTAAAAACTTGTCTTTTTCTGCTTGGATTAGCTCCTCAGCAGTAGGTTCATCTTTTTTAGTTTCTTCTGCAAACTCTTGATTATCTTCGATTTGAACATTTTCTTGTTCGTTAATTTGCGCTTCTTCTTGCATCTTATCTTTTTTACTCATCTTTAAAAAATCTTTTAAACTTTTCACTTTATTTCAAAAACATTGCCAATAAAAAAATAGTGTCAAAATGACACTATTTTATAGGCTGCTTTGGTTAAAATTAATCTTCAATTCGTTCAATTATTGCTCCGATAGATTTTAATCGAGCTTCTATATTCTCATAACCTCTATCAATTTGCTCGATATTGTTAATGATACTTGTTCCTTTGGCAGAAAGTGCTGCAATCAATAAAGATATTCCTGCTCTAATATCCGGAGAAGTCATTTTGGTTGCTTTTAATTGCGATTGGTGATTTAAACCAATAACTGTAGCTCTATGTGGATCACATAAAATTACTTTTGCTCCCATATCAATTAATTTATCCACGAAAAACAAGCGGCTTTCAAACATTTTTTGATGAATTAGAACGGTTCCTTTTGCTTGAGTAGCAATAACCAAAATAATACTCAATAGATCTGGAGTAAAACCAGGCCAAGGCGCATCAGCAACAGTTAATACTGAGCCATCAATATAATTTTGAATTTCATAACTTTCTTGAGCTGGAATGTAAATATCATCTTCTCTTTTTTCAAACTTAATTCCGAGTTTTCTAAATACATTAGGGATTTGACCTAGATTTTCCCAGCTAACATTCTTTATAGTTAATTCAGATTTTGTCATAACAGCTACACCAATCCAAGACCCTATTTCAATCATATCCGGCAAAACTCTGTGTACACATCCGCCTAAATTCGGAACACCCTCAATTGTTAAAAGATTAGAACCAACACCTGTAATCTGTGCGCCCATAGAATTCAACATTTTACATAATTGTTGAATATAAGGTTCGCAAGCAGCGTTGTAAATAGTTGTTTTTCCTTTTGCTAATACTGCAGCCATTAAAATATTGGCAGTCCCTGTTACAGAAGCTTCGTCTAAAAGCATGTCTGTACCGATTAACTCTGAAGCTTCAACTCCGTAAAAATGTTCTTCACTGTTATACCTAAAAGTAGCGCCTAAATTTATAAATCCCTCAAAATGAGTGTCTAATCTCCTGCGTCCAATTTTATCACCACCGGGTTTAGGAATAAATCCTTTTCCAAAACGAGCCAATAAAGGCCCGACAATCATGATGGATCCTCTTAAAGAGCTACCATCTCTCCTAAAATCAGATGATTCTAAATAGGGCAAATTAATTTCATCTGCTTGAAAAGAAAATGAATTTTTTCCTAGTTTTTCGATTTTAACTCCTAATTCTGCTAAAATAAAAATCAATTTATTCACATCAATAATGTCAGGAACATTATGAATAACAACTTTTTCTGGAGTTAATAAAACTGCACAAAGAATTTGTAAAACTTCATTTTTTGCGCCTTGTGGTGTAATAGTTCCACTTAATTTATGTCCGCCTTCAATTTTAAAAGATGCCATATTTTATCTTTTTCGGTTTTTGGTAAATGGTTGTTTTTTAAGGTTTTTTGTAGGGTTTTGGCCTTGAGTATTTCTTTTTTTCATCAATTCTTTGACTTCTGATAATTCTTCTTTTGAATCACGTAAATCAAATTTTCCACCAGATAAATCAAACAGATGATTGAAAATAATAGCATCATCAACAGTGTCTTTATTCCAATTCAAATAACATTTTTTCATGTGATTTGCAATAGTAAATATCAATGCTTCTTTCAATTCTCCTTCTTCCCAACTCAAAGCAACATCAATCATGGTTTGCATATTTGTACCGTAATAACGGTATTTTGAAGCTGATTTTGGATATGCTAATGGTTCAGGTTTTTCTTGTAATTCCTCTTTTGATGGCGTTTGATATGGAGAATCTGCATCCAACATAAAATCAGACATGATAAACAATTGATCCCATAATTTGTGTTTGAAATCAGGAACATCGCGCAAATGAGGTTGCAAGTTCCCCATCACATCCACAATGGCTCTAGCCATAACGTTTCTCTCTTCTTTTGATTCTATTGTCATGCAATGATCAATCAATTTTTGAACATGTCTTCCATATTCCGGAATTATCATAATGGGTCTTTCTGAGTTGTATTCTAAATCAAATGTCATGTATCAATATTTTTGTGAAGTTTCCTTGAAAATATTCAAGTTTGTACTCTAGTTTTTTGAAGTTATTAAAGGTCGCAAATTAGGTAATAATTCTCATTTATTTTGTTGCGAATTAAAAATATTTTAAGGATGCTACCCAATCACTTTTAATTTGGCAAATTGCAATAATAACTTCTTTTTTCCAACGGTACCAAACTGAATTTCAGCTTTTTTATTTGCCCCATTTCCTTCTAAAGAGAGTACTTCTCCTTTTCCAAAACGATTGTGTTCAACAATGTTTCCAACAAGAACTTCGCTGTCAAATAAATTAGTGTTTGATGAGTTTTCAGGAATCTTTTTAAAATTTTTAGTGAAATTTACTTCTTTATTTTCAACAATATTTCGTTCTATCTTTTTTCGGACTAATGGTTTTTGAAAACGGATTCCTTTAGGTGCATCATCGAACAAATTGGCATCAATAAATTTGTTCATAGATTGTTCTGGCGCTTTTGGAGTCATATAATAGAGATACTTTTCATCAATTTCTTCCAAAAATCTACTGGGTTCTGCATCTACTAATTTTCCCCATCTGTAACGCGTTTGTGCATAACTCAAATATGCCACTTTTTCAGCTCTGGTAAGTGCTACATAAAATAATCTTCGTTCTTCTTCTAATTCAATACGAGTATTCATACTCATGGCAGATGGAAATAAATTTTCTTCCAAACCAACAATATAAACGTATTCAAATTCCAATCCTTTTGACTGATGAATGCTCATCAACGCTACTTTGGGTGCATCATTTTCTTTATCGGAATCAAAATCTGTTGCCAAAGCAACATCTTCTAAAAATGTTGTCAATGAATCATTTTCTCCTTGTTCTATTTTATCTGTTATAAAATCTTTGATTCCATTTAATAATTCCTGAATATTTTCAACTCTACTAATAGCCTCTGGGGTTCCTTCTTTTTCTAGTTCAGGAATTAATCTGGTTTGTTTCACCACTAATTCAGCCACTTCAAAAGCATTTTTTGTTTGCGATTCTATTTGAAAACGTTGAATCATATTCGAAAAATCTTGCAGCTTGCTTTTGGTTGGCCCATTGAGTTGAATATCAATTTTATAGATGTTTTGAATAATTTCAAAAATTGATTTTTTATAGAAATTTGCAGCAATCGTCAATTTATCAATTGTAGTTGCTCCAATGCCACGAGTTGGATAATTGATAACTCTCACTAAAGCTTCTTCATCATTTGGATTCATTAATAATCGTAAGTATGATAGTACATCCTTGATCTCTTTTCTTTGATAAAAAGATGTTCCTCCATAAATTTTATAGTCGATATTTTTCTTGCGTAATGCATCTTCAATAGCTCTTGATTGCGAATTTGTTCGGTATAACACACAAAAAACATCGGGTTTTAATTGATGATTCATCATGTTTTCCCAAATAGATTGTGCCACAAAACGACCTTCTTCTCCGTCAGAAATGGAGCGCATTACATATATGGAATCTCCAGTATCATTACTTGTCCAAACGTCTTTGTCTAATTTTGTTTTATTTTGCGCGATGACTGAATTTGCAGCGTTCACAATGTTCTTTGTAGAACGATAATTTTGCTCTAATTTGAAAGTTTTTACCTCTGGATAATCTTTCTGAAAATTTAATATATTTTGAATATTAGCTCCTCTAAAACTGTAAATACTTTGCGAATCATCACCCACTACACAAATATTTTGAAAACGATCTGCCAAAGCTCTGATAATAATATATTGAGAATGATTGGTATCTTGATACTCATCAACCATGATATAGCGAAAACGATCTTGGTATTTTGCCAAAACATCTGGAAAACGAGCCAATAATTCATTCGTTCTAAGCAACAAATCATCAAAATCCATAGCTCCAGATTTGAAACATCTGTTCACATACTCTCTATAAATTTCACCAACTTTAGGTCTGCTTGCTAATAAATCTGCTTCTTGCAATTCTGGATTGTTAAAATATGCTCTAACTGTAATTAAATTATTTTTGAAAGATGATATTCTGCTGAACACTTGTTTGGGTTTGTACTGTTCTTTGTCCAAATCCATTTCTTTGATAATGGCACTGATTAATCGAACAGAATCTTGGGTGTCGTAAATGGTAAAATTCGTAGGAAATCCTAATTTATCAGCTTCAGATCTCAAAATCCGTGCAAAAACCGCATGAAAAGTTCCCATCCAAAGGTTTTTTGCTTCGCTAACACCTACCACTTTAGCAATTCGCTCTTTCATTTCTTTGGCGGCTTTATTGGTAAAAGTTAGCGAGAGTATATTGAAAGCATCTACACCTTGCTGCATCAAATGCGCAATTCTGTAGGTTAATACTCTTGTTTTTCCTGAGCCAGCACCAGCAATAATAATCATAGGACCGTCTTTTTGAAGTACGGCTCTTTTTTGAGCTTCGTTTAAGGAATCTAAATAGGAATTTTGCATCAGTTTTTTTACAAATTAAAAGTTTACAAGTTATGAAATCTATTGTTTTTACATTATGGATTGGTCTTTTTTTATTCACATTTTTTTCACTAAAAAAAGTACCTTTGTTATTATTATATTTTAACTATGGATGACCAATTATTAGCAAGTATCAGCTACATTTTGCCTGCTGCTGTGACAGGATATATTGCCTATTATATGTTTAAAAGTTATTTATTTCAGCAAAATTCGGATAAAAAAATGCAACTCTTAAGTGAGAGAAAGAAAGATTCTTTGCCTTTAAAATTGCAAGCCTATGAGCGAATGTTGCTATTTTGTGAACGCTTGCATCCTTGTAAATTAGTGATGAGAATTCAACCCATTTCAGAAAAAAGCACGAATTATGTCTCATTGTTAATACTTTCAATTGAACAAGAATTTGAACATAATTTAGTGCAGCAATTATACATTTCTGAAGAAGCCTGGAATGGCATTTTAAAAGCTAAAAATATCATTGAAAACAAATTACAACAAATTGCAAAAACTACAGATTCATCAATTCAATTTCAACAATTGATACTCGATGAATTTAACAACAACTCCTCGCCTTCTGAGATTGCTATTGCTATTTTAAAAAATGAAGTTTCAAAACTAATTTCTTAATTTTTAAAACAAAAATTCACAATTTTAGGAGTAAGACAAACTCGTAAATCATTCAAATAATCAATAAAAAATATTACTAATCAATTACTTATAAATTTATTTTCAATCCTAAATTATAATTTCTACCTCTCGTTGTAAAACCAGCAATTTCCTGAAAATTTTCATTAAAAATATTAGTAATATTTCCAAAAAACATCACTTTTCCATTCAATAATTGATGATTTATAAAAATGTCAACCAAATTATAAGAAGGCAAAACTACATTCCCAAAATCTTTGGTTTCATCTACAAAACGATAACTAATAGCTGTAAATGTTTCAGGAAAAAGTTGGTAATCAACCTTCATGAAAAAAGTGTTTTTTGGGATTTTTAGCAACAAATTTTCAGCTCTATTAATGTGTGTAAAATTTGCCAATACATTTGTGTTTTTAAAAGGTTTGTAAGCAATTTCTGATTCAATTCCTCTTGCAAAAAAAGTTCCAATATCATTTATTGTTTGAAAAGTTGTGGAATCATAGCCAATTTTATTGGTTTCTTCTCTGTAAAAAAAAGTCGAATTTACTGAGAATTTAGGAGAAAAAATCAATTCAAAACCAGTTTCAATAGTGATGTCTTCCTCAGGTAATAATTCATCAATACTTGGTAATTTTGTAAAAATTTCTGATAAAGTTGGTGTCACAAAGGCAGTGCTGTAAGAGGTAAAAACTTTGGCTTTTGAATTTTTAGTTAAGTTGAAATTGTATGCAGGATTTATATTAAAAACGACGTTTTCACCATATTCACTATGAATATTTAAACGAGAACCTGCACTGAAAGTAAATCCGAAATCCGAAAAATAATTCAAAGAAACATAAGGGTCAAAAAAATGTTGTTTCCCTGCTCCTTTTTCAATTTGACTGAAAGAAGTTTCTTGTTTCATGTCTTGAAATTGAGAGGTGATTCCAGCTAAAATTGAAAACTCATTACTGTATTTATAATGGTTAAAAATATCAAAGCCAAGAACTTCTCCATAAAAAAAATCATTAGACGGAGTTTCACGTCTGTTGATATTTGTAACAAATGTTCTGAGTTTTAAACTTCCTTTTTCGTAAGTATACTCCAAATTAAAACCGCCTCTTTTTTGTGTGCTTGTTAGATTGTTATTTTTATCAGCAGGAAAACTTTCAAAAGTTACAGGATCAAAATCAAACCCATCAAAATCAGTTGAAAACTCATCAATACTGGCGGAAAATCCAAATTTCAATTTTTCGTTTATAGAATAATTCAGGTTTAATAATACATTTTGTCTCGCAAAAATATCTTCTTTAAATGGATTATTTAGATCTAAGCTTTCTGCTGCTGACAAGCCTCCTGAACCATTTGCATTCAAAGCCAATAAATAATCAATCTTTCCTAAAGTTCCATTAAAATTGAAGTTTGTTGTAAATTCTTCTGCTGTCAAACTATTGTTTTTACTGGAAGAATTGCTTCCCATAGATGTTGAAAAAGTGCCATTAAAATTCTTTTTCGAAGCTTTTTTCAAGATAATATTGATAACCCCAGTTGCAGCTCCAGAACCATATAATGTTGATGCAGCTCCTTTTAAAACTTCAATACTTTCAATTTGCTGAATATCAATTTGGCGTAAATCAAAATCACCACCAAAAGAAGAAGGATCATTGACGTTTACACCGTCAATTAAAATAGCAACTTGACGATTTCTACCACCACGTATGTAATAGCCTAAATTTTGACCTTTTGTACTAAAATTTCCATTGATTTCAACACCAGGAACATCATTTAATAAATCAAGAACAGTTTTTCCAGCGCTATTTTTGATGGTTTCTTGAGTTATTTTGTAAACAATTTTACCAATATTTTTTTTATTAGTTTCAAATTTTGTTGCTGTAATAATGATTTCATCCAGCGATTCTGCTTTTTCTTTTTTCGTTTGTGAAAACGAATTTTTACTCACAAATAAACAAGCAAGTGCACTAACAATTACGAATTGTTTTTTCATTTTTAATGATTTAATTGAATCAATAAATCAGGAAACTATTCTGTACAATAAAATTGAGTACGGTACATAAACTTTTATCCCGAAAGTTTTTAACTCTTGAATTAAGGCAGGTCTCCTGACTTGCGTCTTGTAACGTACCTTCCCATTTTATATAAAAAACAGTGGTTAAAGAATTCGTTACAAGCTTTTTAGCTTACAGTTGCGGGAACAGTTCTGGATTTAAACCAGATTCCCTTTTAATTCGATGCAAAACGAATTTTACATCAAAACCAAAATTCATGTCAAATATAGTTGTATTACGCTAACAATAATATTCTTTTTGAGAAAGTTTTAATACCTTCGAAAAAAAATGAAATTTCAATAATAATGGTGGCAATAAAAAAAAAATATATTCTTGTTTGCTTCACTTTTTTAATAATTCTATTTTCTTGTCAATTTGAAAAAATAAAATCAGACAATAAAAATGAAGAAAACACAAAAATAAATTTTGCAAAAGGTTTTCAAATTGAAGATCAAAACGAAATTCAAAAAATAATCATCAAAAGTCCGTATCAAAATTCAGAGGAAGTTTTTGAATATCTTTTATCTAGAAATAAAAATTTAAAAAAAGAGTTACGAATTCCAATTTCAAGAATTGTAGTGACCTCAACAACACATATTCCAATGATTGAATTGCTGAATGAAGAAAATAGTATCGTTGGTTTTCCGAATGCAAGTTATATTTCCTCTCAAAAAACGCGTCAAAGAGTTGAGCAAGGATTTATCAAAGAAATTGGAAAAGAGAATTTATTAAATACTGAAGTTTTACTCAATTTGCAGCCTGATTTGGTTCTTGGTTATAGTGTTTCAACTGCTGATAAATCGTTGGAAATTATAAAAAAATCAGGAATTCCTGTCATTTATAACGGAGATTGGCTGGAAGAAACGCCACTTGGAAGAGCAGAATGGATTCGTTTTTTTGGTGTTTTATATGACAAACAAAAAATGGCTGACAGTATTTTTAAAACTATTGAAACTGCTTATTTAGAAGTAAAGCAATTAGCATTAAAAACTTCTGAAAAACCAACCATACTGTCTGGTGCTGTAATGAGCAAAGATATTTGGAATTTACCTGGTGGCGAAAGTTTTGTAGCACAGTTTTTGGCTGATGCAAATTTGGATTATTTATGGAAAAATTCTAAAGGAAAAGGAAGCTTGTCATTGAGTTTTGAAAGTGTTTTTGAGCGCGCAAAAGAAGCTGATTTTTGGATTGCCCCTGGCCATTTTTCATCTAAAACAGAAATGCTTGAGCACAATAAATTGTACGCAGAATTCAAAGCTTTTAAAAAAGACAACATCTATACTTCAACTCTAAAAAAAGGAAAAACTGGAGGCGTTATTTATTATGAATTAGCCCCTACAAGACCGGATTTAGTGTTGAAAGATTTGATAAAAATCGCACATCCTGAATTGCTTCCAAACTATGAATTGACGTTTTTTGAAAAGATGAATTAATCAGTTTTTTTAGATATTTCTTCTAATTTTCGCTGTCTTAAATATAAAAAAAGTGGAAATGTAAATGCAACTGCAATTAAAAACGTTAAAGGAATCAATATCCACCAATACTTTATTTTTAAACGCAAAGATTCTGTTGTTAAAAAAACAAAAAAAGTAAAAACAACTACTGTCAAATCAGCTCCAAAAGATTTGCCTGCAAAATTGATTTGTGCATCTTGCATAAAGCCAATAAAACTTGCATTTTCAACACTTTGAAAGTATAGAATATTGTAATACCATGTGTATAAAATTCCTACAATTGCTATTGAAAAATACAAATACTTCAGTTTCATTTTTTAAAATAATTTGGTTTGGTTTTCATCATCAATTTTCTTTTGCTCTGCTTTCTTTTTAGCTATTGATTTTTGAAGGGCAATATTAGCTTTTACTTCAGCAGAAAGTTCTTGTTCAATTGGCAAAACAACTTTTAACTCATCAATCTCTAAAGGTAAAACATCTTCGATCACTTCCTCATCAACAACATCAACATCTTCAATAGTTTCTTCTTCCGGTTCTTCAAAAGGTAGGGGTTCCAATAAATTAACTTGTTTTATTTTTTCCGTAGTTAACTGATTTCCAAGTGCTTTAATTCCCTTTATTGCAATAAAATCTTCTAAATTTACTTTTAAATTCTCAAAATTTCTTTTTGAGAAAATCACCTCAGCAATGGGCCTGTAATCTGTTGCAACGATTTCTAATTGTGATTTTGGATGATCCGAAATAAACAATTCTTCCTTTTCAGTAGTTTCAATCAAAAAACGTTTTACGTAATACCGCTCTTTATCTCCGTCAAAATAAATTGCAGAAATCGGTTTATTAGGTTTCCATTTTTCTAAAACAATCATATCGTCTTCAAAATGCATTGCCAAATCAGGTTTTACAGCTTTAATTTTTCCATGTTGTAAAATAATTAACAACTTGTCTTCGGCATTAAACTCACCTAATAATTCGCCTCTTTCATCGACATTTAAACGTTGAACAGTATCATCAAACCAAATTTTCCGAGGCTTTAAAGTTGAAACACCTTCAGATTTAAAATCGATACTTTTAATAGCATATTTGGTCAAGGTATTTCCACGAACATCTCGTCCTTTTATAGCTAAATCTGCAAAATCAATGTCCCATTTCAGTTTTTTAATACTTCCAACAGAACGCAAATTGATAGTGACTACTTCGGCTTCTCCATTAGGATTTGCCGAAAAATAATGCACTTCAGAACCTTTATTTCCATTTGTTAAATCATACTCTTTATCACGTGTAATTCCTGTGACAGTAAAGCGTTTCATGTAACTAGGTCCTTTTGCACCATCTCTATAGATATAATTATAAACGGTCCTTTTATCTTTCTTTTTGAAAATAGCAATATGGATGATGTCCTTGCCAACAAAAGTTTTTGCATCAACTTTTGTAACCATCATTTTACCATCTTTTCTGAAAATAATGACATCATCAATATCAGAACAATCTGTAACGAATTCATCTTTTTTCAATGAAGCTCCAATAAAACCTTCTGTTCTATTTACATATAATTTGGTATTGTTCATGGCTACTTTTGTAGCTTCAATATCATCAAATATTTTAATCTCTGTTTTACGTTCTTTTTCTTTTCCGTATTTTTCTTTCAGGTTTTTAAAATAGTCAATGGCATACTCAATCAAATTGTTTAAATGAAGCTTTACTCCTTCTATTTTTTCTTCTAAACTTTCAATAAATTGTTTGGCTTTGTCAATGTCAAATTTGGATATTTTCTTGATTTTAATTTCAGTCAAACGCTCAATATCCTCTACAGAAATTGGTCTTTTTAAATGCGCGATATGAGGTTTTAAACCTCTATCAATAGCCTTAATAACGCCTTCCCAAGTTTCCTCTTCTTCAATATCTCTATAAATTCTGTTTTCGATAAAGATTCGTTCTAAAGAGGCAAAATGCCATTGTTCTTCCAGTTCATTTAACTGAATTTCCAACTCTAATTTTAATAACTGAACTGTATTATCTGTTGAATGTTTGAGCATTTGAGTTACTCCTCCAAACAAAGGTTTGTTGTCATCAATTATGCAACATAAGGGTGAAATAGAGTTTTCGCAATTGGTAAAAGCAAATAGCGCATCAATGGTTTTATCTGGCGAAACGTTTGGCGGTAAATGAATAACAATTTCTACTTCTGCAGCAGTATTGTCTTCAATTTTTTTGATTTTAATAGTTCCTTTTTCATTGGCTTTGATAATACTTTCTATCAAAGTTGTTGTTGTTGTCCCAAAAGGAATTTCGGTAATCACCAATGTTTTTTTATCAAACTGTGAAATTTTTGCACGAACACGCACTTTTCCTCCACGTTTTCCATCATTATAATGTGTAAAATCTGCAATTCCCCCAGTTAAAAAATCGGGTAAAATGGTAAAAGGCTTGCCTTTTAAATATTTGATGGAGGCATCAATAAGTTCGTTAAAATTATGAGGTAAAATTTTGGTTGATAAACCAACAGCAATACCTTCAGCACCTTGCGCTAATAATAATGGAAATTTTACAGGAAGATTTACAGGTTCTTTTTTTCGACCATCATAAGAAGATTGCCATTTGGTAGTTTTTGGATTAAAAACAACTTCCAAAGCAAATTTTGACAAACGCGCTTCAATGTATCTTGATGCAGCAGCTCTGTCACCAGTAAGAATATTTCCCCAATTTCCTTGCATATCGATGAGCAATTCTTTTTGCCCAATTTGCACCATTGCATCCGCAATAGAAGCATCTCCATGAGGATGATATTGCATGGTATGTCCAACAATATTGGCAACTTTGTTGTAACGACCATCATCCAAATCTTTCATTGAGTGCATGATTCTGCGTTGAACAGGTTTTAAACCATCCATCAAAGCAGGTACAGCTCTTTCTAAAATTACATACGAAGCATAATCCAAAAACCATTCTTTGTACATTCCTGTAACTTTGGTAATGGTTTCTTCATTTGTAGAATCTCCTTGAAAAGCAGCTGATTTTGAAGGCTCTTCATGATTACTAACTGCTTCTTGATCGTTTATATCTTCACTCATGATTTATAATTCCTCTACTATATCCAATTCAACTTTTAAATTTTCTATGATAAATTTTTGTCTGTCAGGTGTATTTTTCCCCATATAAAACTCCAACATTTGTTCGATTGACATTTCTTTATCTAACATGACAGGGTCTAAACGAATGTCATCACCAATAAAATGCACAAACTCATTGGGTGAAATTTCACCCAAACCTTTGAATCGAGTAATTTCAGCTTTTCCTCTCAGCTTTTGAATCGCTGCTTGTTTTTCTTCTTCTGAATAACAATAAATCGTTTCTTTTTTATCACGAACTCTAAAGAGAGGTGTTTCTAAAATATACAAATGACCTTCTTTGATCAATTCTGGAAAAAACTGTAAGAAAAAAGTAATCAATAACAAGCGAATGTGCATCCCATCTACATCAGCATCAGTAGCAATTACAATATTGTTGTAACGCAAATCTTCTAAGCCCTCTTCAATATTTAAAGCCGCTTGTAAAAGGTTAAATTCTTCATTTTCATATACTATTTTTTTACTCAATCCATAGGAATTTAAGGGTTTTCCTTTTAAGCTAAAAACTGCTTGAGTATTCACATTTCTTGATTTTGTGATGGAACCAGAAGCAGAATCTCCTTCTGTAATAAATAAGGTTGTTTCTAAATAATTTTCATGACGTATGTCACTCAAATGCACTCTGCAATCTCTCAGTTTTTTGTTGTGTAAATTCGATTTTTTGGCACGATCTTTTGCCAATTTTCGAATTCCTGCAAGCTCTTTTCGTTCTCTTTCTGCTTGCATTATTTTTCGCAATAACTTATCCGCAACCTCTGGATTTTTATGCAAATAATTGTCTAATTGCGTTTTCAAAAAATCATTGATATAAGTTCGAACAGTGGGTAAATTGCCTCCCATATCAGTTGAACCTAATTTTGTTTTTGTTTGGCTTTCAAAAACAGGTTCCATTACTTTAATAGCAATGGCAGAAATGATTGATTTTCGCACATCAGATGCTTCAAAATTCTTCCCGTAAAATTCTTTGATGGTTTTTACAATTGCCTCTCTAAATGCCGCTTGGTGTGTACCTCCTTGTGTAGTATTTTGACCATTTACAAAAGAATGATATTCCTCTGAATACTGCGTTTTACTATGAGTAATAGCGACTTCAATATCAGTGCCTTTCAAATGAATGATTGGATATAACATGTCGTCTATGCTATTGTAGTCTTCTAATAAATCTTTTAATCCGTTTTCAGAAAAATACTTTTCTCCATTGAAAATTATCGTTAAACCTGGATTTAAATAGACATAATTTTTCAACATTTTGGATACATATTCATTTCTGAATTTGTACTTTTTGAAGATAATTTCATCCGGAATAAAAGAAACTTTGGTTCCTTTTCTTCGAGATGTTTCATCTAATAATTCTTGATTTTGTAAGTTTCCTTTAGAAAATTCAGCTGAAGCTGATTTTCCATCACGTGTAGATTCAACTTTAAAATAGGAAGAAAGTGCGTTCACAGCTTTCGTTCCAACACCATTCAAACCAACCGATTTTTTAAAAGCTTTGGAATCGTATTTTCCACCTGTGTTCATTTTGGAAACCACGTCTACTACTTTTCCTAAGGGAATTCCTCGTCCAAAATCACGAACAATTACTTTTTCTCCTTGAATGGAAACTTCGATGGATTTTCCTGAACCCATTACAAATTCATCAATAGAATTATCAATAACTTCTTTTAATAAAATATAAATTCCGTCATCAGCAGAAGAGCCATCACCTAACTTTCCAATATACATTCCTGGACGCATTCTAATATGCTCTTTCCAGTCTAATGATCTGATATTATCTTCTGTATATTTTGTTTCTTGACTCATGAAATCTCGTTCGTTTTATCGGTTTGAAGTACTTGCTAAAATAGTATTTAACCCTTTAAAATAAAAAGGTTGCTTTAATTAGTTATCAACAGGATTTCAACGAAATAGAACACTTCCATTTTTATTAAAAATCACAATAAATATCAATTTGTTGTATTTTTATACAAATCATTCAAAAACTCACAATTTACGTATTTTTGCAGTTCAAAAATTAAAAAAATTGGAAAGTACACATCTTTTAGAATTGGCAACAAAATATGGAAGTCCTTTGTATGTTTATGATACAGACAAAATTTCTTCTCAATATAATAGATTAACAACTGCTTTTAGTGGTGTTAAAAACTTAAAACTGAATTATGCTGTAAAGGCACTTTCAAACATCAATGTCTTACGTTTTTTTAAGGATTTAGGTGCTGGTTTAGACACGGTTTCTATTCAAGAAGTTCAATTATCTTTAACAACTGGTATTGATCCAAAGAAAATTATTTATACTCCAAATGGCGTTTCTTTGCAAGAAATCGAAGAAGTTGCAAAATTGGGTGTTCAAATTAATATTGATAATTTATCAATCTTAGAAATTTTTGGTCAAAAGCATCCTGAAATTCCGGTTTGTGTGCGAATCAATCCACACATTATGGCTGGTGGAAATTCTAAAATTTCTGTAGGTCATATTGATTCAAAATTCGGAATTTCTATTCATCAAGTACCTCATATCAAGCGTGTTGTAGAAAATACCAAAATGAATATTAACGGAATTCATATGCATACAGGTTCGGATATTTTAGATATCGATACTTTTTTACGTGCAACAGATATTTTGTTTGATGTGGCAAAACAGTTTGATAATATTGATTTTATTGACTTTGGAAGCGGATTTAAAGTGCCTTACAAACCCAATGATATTTCAACAGATATTGAACAGTTGGGGTTGCAATTAACGGAGCGTTTCAATGAATTTTGTGCAGATTATGGAAAAGACATTACCTTAATGTTTGAGCCAGGAAAATTTTTAGTATCAGAAGCTGGTTCCTTTTTAGCCAAAGTAAATGTGGTAAAACAAACAACCTCCACCGTTTTTGCACATGTTGATTCTGGTTTTAATCATTTGGTTCGTCCAATGATGTATGATTCGTATCATCACATTACCAACATTTCAAATCCTGAAGGAAGAGACCGTTATTACTCGGTTGTAGGTTATATTTGTGAAACAGATACCTTTGCATCAAACAGACGAATTGCTGAGATTTCTGAAGAAGATGTATTGTGTTTTCACAATGCAGGTGCGTATTGTTTTTCAATGGCATCCAACTACAACTCACGTTATTTACCAGCTGAAGTAATGGTTGTTGATGGTAAAGATTATTTAATTAGAAAAAGACAAACGATTGAAGATATTTTACTAAATCAAGAATTGGTAACGTTTCCAAAAATTACGAAAAACAAAAAAGAAGAAATCAACGCTTAAAAGCTTCAAAAAAATAAATTATTTTAGCCATGAATTTCAGAATATCAATCTGTGAGTTCGTGGCTTTTTTAAAACTTATAAATCATGAAAATACTAGCAATAGGTAAAAATTACGTTAATAATTTAGAAGATAAAAATGTTGGCAAAACAGGTAATCAAATTATTTTTTCTAAACCCGAATCAAGTTTAGCTTTTAATTGTGATGTTGAATATCCTAGCTTTACAAAAGAATTAATTTATGAAATTGAGCTAGTTATTAAAATAGGAAAACAAGGAAAAAATATTCCTTTAAGTGAGGCAACTTCCTATATTTCTGAGATTGCAGCTGCGATTGATTACACTGCAAAAGATGTTTTTAATGCGTCAAGAGAAAATAAAGGTCCTTGGGATTTGTCAAAAGGATTTGATGGTGCTGCTCCTATTTCTAGTTTTAAACCTGTTTCTAATTTTCCTGATTTAGATAATATTAATTTCGATTTAAAAATTAATGGCGAACAAAAACAGGTTGGAAATACTGCTTTTATAATTTATAATTTTGCTGAAATTATTGCGTTTACCTCAAAATTTATGACCCTGAATCCTGGCGATTTAATCTTTACAGGAACTCCTGCAACTGGTGCTGGAGAAATCTTTAAAGGAGATCATTTAGTTGGTTCTATTGAAGGTGAAGTGATGTTCGATTTTAAAATGATTTAGATTTTTTTTTGATGAAAATTCAACACGCAACCCTTTCTGACGTTCCAAAAATTATGGAAATTATTAACGATGCTAAAATCTATTTGGCTTCATTAGGCATTGATCAATGGCAAAATGGCTATCCAAATGCCGAACAAATTGAAAATGATATCAACAATGCAGAAAGTTATGTAGTTTTAGATGATACAAGTACCATCATTGCTACGACCATGTTTACCACTCGTAAAGAACCCACTTACAAAATTATTAAAGGAAATTGGTTAATTAATGAAAATGAGCAATACGGCGTTATCCACAGATTGGCAACTGGAAAAAACTACAGAAAAAATGGCATCGCTCAAGTTGTTTTTGAACATTTCCACGAGTATTTACAGCAACAAAATATCGAAAGTTTAAAGATTGATACTCATGAAGAAAACCTCGGAATGCAAACGTTGGTAAAAAAGTTAGGTTATGAATATTGCGGCATTATTTATACCAGTTATGGCGACAAACGTTTGGCTTTTGAGAAGGTAATTTCATTAAACTCAAACTAAACAACATAAAATAAAAGTATCTTTACATCCTCATAAAATGCTTTATGAGGATTCTTTTTTTAGTAATATTCAAAAAAATGATGCAACTCACTTCTTATATTATTCAACATACACAACTTTCAGAAAAAGCAATAAACAATTCCATTTCTTTACTCAATGAAGACTGTACGATTCCTTTTATAGCAAGGTATCGAAAGGAAATAACTGGAAATTTAGATGAAGTTCAAATTAGCGAAATTGTAAAGTATAAAGAGCTGTTTGAAAACCTAGAAAAACGTAAAACAACCATTTTAAAAGCTTTAGAAGAACAAAACGAATTGACTCCTGAATTGAGTGAAAAAGTAAAGAGCGCAACAGATAGCATTACGTTAGAAGATTTGTATTTGCCATTTAAAAAGAAGCGTAAAACCAAAGCAGCAACCGCTCGTTTGCAAGGTTTAGAACCTTTGGCAAAAATGATGATGAGTCAGCGTGTAAATGATTTATCACATACAGCTTCAAAATTTGTGACCAAAGAATTAGAAACCCTCGAAAATGCTCTAGAAGGCGCACGTTTTATCATTGCAGAATGGATTAACGAACGAACAGACATCAGAAATACGATTCGTACTCAAATTCAACGTTTTGCACTAATTTCATCCAAAGAAATTGCCTCAAAAAACGATGATACAAACAAAACTGAAAAGGCACAAAAATTCAAAGATTATTTTGATTGGAGCGAGTCTTTAAAAAACATTCCTTCGCATCGATTGTTGGCTATTTTGCGTGCGGAAAATGAAGATTTTCTTAAAGTAAAAATCGCCATTGATGATGAAAAAGCCATTCAAAAAATAGAACAGCTAATCATCCGTTCTCAAAATGAATGTTCAGAACAAATTCAGTTAGCGATTCAAGATGCTTACAAACGCTTGTTATTTCCGTCTTTATCCAATGAGGCGCTTTCTATTGCGAAAGAAAAAGCAGATGAAGAAGCGATTGCTGTTTTTGCAAAAAACCTACAACAACTTCTTTTAGGAGCTCCTTTGGGTGAAAAAAATATTTTAGGAATTGATCCTGGTTTTCGTTCAGGATGTAAAATTGTGTGTCTGAATGCCCAAGGAGAATTGAAACACAACGAAACTGTATATCCTCATGCGCCTCAAAATCAAGCTATTAAAGCCATTAAAAAAATTAGTTCTTTAGCGGAATCTCATAAAATTGAAGCCATCGCTATTGGAAATGGAACAGCTTCCAGAGAGACTGAAGAATTGGTAAAAAAAATACATTTTAAACATGCTATTGAAGTGTATGTGGTGAGTGAAGCTGGCGCATCTATTTATTCGGCTTCAAAAATTGCGAGAGATGAATTTCCAAATTACGATGTGACTGTTCGTGGCGCAGTTTCGATCGGAAGACGCTTGGCAGATCCGTTGGCTGAATTGGTAAAGATTGATGCAAAATCGATTGGGGTTGGACAATATCAGCATGATGTGGATCAAACCAAATTAAAGAATTCTTTGGATACTGTAGTGCAAAGTTGTGTAAATAAGGTGGGTGTCAACATCAACACTGCTAGTGAATCATTATTGAGCTATGTGTCTGGAATTGGTCCTAAATTAGCAGAAAACATTGTACAATTTCGAAATGAAAACGGTTCATTTAGCTCACGAAATGCAATTAAAAAAGTGCCGCGTTTGGGAGGAAAAGCTTTCGAACAAGCTGCTGGTTTTTTACGAATCAAAAATGCAAAAAATCCTTTAGACGATTCAGGTGTGCATCCTGAAAGTTATGAATTGGTCTTAAAAATTGCTAAAGATTTACAGAAAAATGTTTCGGAATTTATTGGAAATAAGGAGCTCCTTCAAAAAATTCCACTTAAAAATTATATCACAACTACAATAGGTCTCCCCACTTTAGAGGATATCAAAAAAGAGTTAGAAAAACCAGGTTTAGATCCAAGAGGAAAAGCAAAAGCATTTTCTTTTGATGCAAATATTAAAACAATTAGTGACTTGAGAATAGGACAATTGTTACCCGGTATTGTAAATAATATAACCAATTTTGGTTGTTTTGTAGATATTGGTATCAAAGAAAGTGGTCTGATTCACGTTTCTAATTTATCAGATACGTTTGTTAAAGATGCCAACGCAATTGTGTGTTTGCAGCAACAGATCATCGTGAAAGTTTTGGAAGTTGATTCAGTTAGAAAACGAATCCAATTGGCTTTGGTTAAATAGATTTTCATTTTAATGAATTTTACTATTCAAATATATTTTCCTTACTTTCGAGCTCCGAAAAATAATCAATGAAAGTCTGTATTGCCGAAAAACCAAGTGTCGCAAGAGAAATTGCTAACATTCTAGGAGCCAACACAAAACGTGATGGTTACTTTGAAGGCAATGGCTATGCAGTGACTTATACTTTTGGACATTTATGTACGTTGTTAGAACCAAAAGATTACAAACCGCATTGGAAAAGTTGGGATTTGAACAACTTACCCATGTTGCCTGATCGTTTTGATACCAAAGTAACAGGAGATACAGGCATCAAAAAGCAATTCAATATTGTAAAAAGTTTGTTTGAAAAAGCGGAATTGGTCATCAATTGTGGCGATGCTGGTCAAGAAGGAGAACTCATTCAACGTTGGGTGATGAATCAATGCAATTACAAAGGTGAAGTAAAACGTTTGTGGATTTCATCATTGACAGAGGAAGCCATCAGAGAAGGATTTGAAAAGTTAGAATCATCTAAAAAGTATGATAATTTGTATTATGCTGGCTATTCACGTGCAATAGGAGATTGGTTGTTGGGCTTAAACGCAACTCGTTTATACACTATAAAATACGGGGGTTACAAACAAGTATTGTCTATTGGACGTGTACAAACTCCTACATTGGCCATGTTGGTAAATCGTTATAAAGAAATTCAGAATTTTACACCTGAGCCTTATTGGGAGTTGCAAACGACCTACAGAAATACCCTGTTTAATTATGAAGAAGGGCGATTTCAGAAAAAAGAAGAGGGAGAATTGCTAGCGGCCAAAGTAAAAGAAGCTGATTTTGAAATTGTATCCGTTTCTAAAAAGAAAGGGACAGATTATGCCCCTAAATTATTTGATTTAACAGGCTTGCAGGTACATTGCAATAACAAATTCGGATTTTCTGCAGATGAAACATTACAAATCATTCAAAAATTATATGAAATGAAAGTGGTTACGTATCCAAGAGTAGATACCACTTTTTTACCCAATGATTTGTATCCGAAAGTACCTGGGATTTTATCAAAATTAACGAATTACAGTGAGCTGACTCAACCGCTTTTAGGAAAAAAAATAAAAAAAACAACCCGCGTTTTTGATGATAAAAAAGTTACAGATCATCATGCCATAATTCCAACAGGAGTTCAAACCAATTTGCAATATAATCAACAACAAGTATATGACAGTATTACTCGTCGGTTTATCGCTGTTTTTTATCCAGATTCTGAAGTTGCAAATACAGCTGTTTTAGGAAAAGCTGCTGATGTTCCATTTAAAACTTCTGGAAAAGAAATTATTACTCAAGGTTGGAGAATAGTTTTTGCAACCAATCAAAGTTCAGTAAAAAAAGAAATCAATGAATTGGCCATTTTGCCCACATTTATCGGAGGTGAAAAAGGTCCTCACGAACCCTCATTTTTAGAAAAGGAAACAAAACCACCAAAAAACTTTACTGAAGCTAGTTTATTGCGAGCCATGGAAACTGCAGGAAAGCAAGTTGATGATGATGAAATGCGCGAATTGATGAAAGAAAATGGCATTGGAAGACCTTCTACAAGAGCTAGTATCATTGAAACCTTGTTCAAACGAAAATACATTGAACGTCAAAAAAAATTAGTGGTTCCCACACAAACTGGGATTGAATTGATTGATTTAATTGATAATGAATTATTGAAATCAGCTGAATTGACTGGTCTTTGGGAAAAACATTTGAAAGAAATTGAAAGAGGCGAATTCAACGCTGCAACTTTTATCAGTAACATGAAAAAAATGGTGGATGAATTGGTGTATGAAGTGCGTTCAAGCAATTCTGTAAAGAGAATTTCATCAAACTCACCTGTCAGTTCAAGTGCATTCGGGAATTCTACTAAAAAGACGAACTCTTCCACAGGTTCTCGTAAAAACAAACAACTTGTTGGAAAATACTGTCCAAAATGCCAAAAAGGAACACTTTTAAAAGGGTCATCAGCTTTTGGCTGTTCTGAATTTAAAAATAACTGTGATTTTAAAATTCCTTTTGAAATATTTGGCAAGAAAATATCTGAAAATCAATTAATTCGTCTGATTGACAAAGGGTCAACTACCAATTTGACAGGGTTTATTCAAGAAAACAAAAAAGTACAAGGATTACTTCATTTTGATGAAAATTATCAATTAAAATTAGAACTCAAAAAAGGAATTGTTTCCAATCATGAAAAAACATCTTCCAATAAAATTCTTTGTCCAAAATGTCAAAAAGGAACCGTTTTAAAAGGAAAAACTGCTTATGGTTGTTCTGATTATAAAAATGGTTGTGATTTTTTATTTCATTTTGAAAACATCAAAAAAATAGCCAATGGAAAACCGTTGACCAAAGAATTGGTATTGGAAATAATTTCTAGTTAGATAGTGTTTTTTAAAAAAGTGTCTTTGGGATATTCGTTCATCAGATCTCCTAAGATTTGCTCAATAAAATTCATAAAATTATCCTATAAATAATCTTCAGCAATCTTTTCTAAGGCAACCAAAACAATAGGGAATTCTTACAACATTGCTGAATTTCAGTATCAAAAGGTTGCAATAAACCTAATATAATAAGTAGTTTGTCTTTGGTTAACAAGCCAATGATTCCTTAAATATCATAGTTAAATACTTCCGTTTCTAATACTATTTTCTCTTCTTGATTGGATAAAGGAATGTTGTATTGATAACGTTCTTTTAAAATAGAAATCAATTCGTGCCTTGGCAATCCATACTATTCCTCAGTAAATTTCATGATTTTACTTCAAATTTACTTACGAATCATCTCTAAATACAACTTTTCTACTTTTGCTCTTGCCCAAGGTGTGGTTCTCAAAAATTTCAAACTCGATTTGTAATTCGGGTTGATTTGGAAGCATTTTATTGGAATGATTTGCCCTAACGTTTCCCAACCATATTCTAGATACAACTCTTCTAACATGGTGGCTAATTTAATGCCATGTAAAGGATTTTTTATTTGATCATTACTCATTATAGATGGATATATTTGCTAGTTTTTGTATTTCATCAGAACTAAAAATTTGTTGCTGATGTCTGCTATTAGCGAGTTTAAGTAAGCAAGTTGCAATCGCATCAGGGTGAATCATTTTGTATTTTTGTAAACTTCCCACAAACAATGGATTTAATAGACTCATCATGCCCTGCCCTATTCTTTCTCCCAAACGAAATTCAGTTCTATTGCCGCCAATTAACGAAGGACGCAAAATATGGGTTTTTTCAATATTCAATGCTAAAATAGCCTGCTCCATTTCGCCTTTTATTTTGTTGTAAAAAACGACACTTGATGCATTGGCTCCCATTGCAGAAACCACTAAATATGAGGGAATCCCATTTTTTTTTGCCAATGTGGCTGCTGTAACAGGAATCCCAAAATCAATGGCTTTGTATTGCTTCATGTCTTTGGTCTTAGCAGCAGTTGTTCCAATGCAGCAAAAGACTTCATCTGCGATGAAGTCTTTTGCAAAAGTGGTTGGTTTTTGAAGGTCAACTATGAATTCAACAACTTTATTCGAGCTTACTTTTGATAAACTTCTAGAAAAAAGTTTGATGCTCGTATAATTATTATCAGCAATTAGTTTTTGTAATAAAATGCTTCCTGTTAAGCCTGTAGCGCCCAAAATAATGGCTGTTTTTGCCATTATTTATCTAAATCTGGTAAAATAAAAGCATCTAAAACTGATTTTTCAGACATCATTTTTTCAATTTCTTCAGTGGTTCTTGGTGCTTCACCAGATAGATTTATAGGACCGTTTTTAGTGACTAAAATATCATCTTCAATTCGGATGCCTATTCCCCACCATTTTTTATCACAAGGGCTTCCATTCGGAATGTAAATTCCAGGTTCCATGGTAACAATCATGTTCTCTTCAAAATTTTCATAATTTCCAGGATCGTGAACATCTAAACCAATGTGATGAGAAGTTCCATGAGGAAAATAATTGTGCTTTTCATCCAAAGATTTAATAATGCCTAGTTTAAATAATCCTTCATTGACCACTTTTCTAGCAGCTTGATTAGGTGCTTGCATACTTGTTCCAATAGTGTACAAAGCAATGCCAACTTCTTGCGCATTATACACCAAATCATATATTTCTTTTTGTGCTTTGGTGAATTTTCCGTTTGCAGGAATTGTTCTGGTAACATCCGCAGTAAAACCTCTATATTCAGCTCCTAAATCCATCAAAACCAACTCATTACCAACTTGCGTTTTAGTATTTTCAATATAATGCAAAATACAACCATTGTTTCCTGCACCAACAATTGAAGGATATCCTTCATATTCTGCACCATATTTTTTATATACAAATTCATGAATTCCTTGCAATTCCATTTCTGACATATGAGGTTTCATGGCTTTCATCACTTCAATTTGACCAATTGCTGAAATTCTGACAGCTTTTGTAATCAATCTTAATTCAGCTTCCGTTTTTATTTCACGCATTGTAGCCAAGTTTGAAGGTAAAAAAGTCAAATCAATATTTGTCTTCGGTTTTAAAGCCAACGTGATTTTTTGTTTGATTTCTTTTCTTATCGCATCCGTTTTAGCAGACTTAAATTGTTTGATAAGTTCATCGTCCTTAATATCCTCAAATTGAGAAGATAATCTATCAATAATATTAATTACATTAGCGCTACTTTCAATAGGAGTTTCAGCAATATTTGTATATAGATATTCTTTAGGTCTAGATAAGAATATGTCGGGGTTATAACCCGCTTTTTGCTTGAAACTTTTCACCAAATCAAACACATCAGCAGCATCGCTTAAATTACGATAATCATCATTGAATTTTTCAATAAATAATTTATCAAACTTTTTAAAATCAATGGCATCTTTTATAAAATCCTCTCCATTTTTTGCTGTATTAAATCCTAATTCTTGTTTTGCTCCTTCTATTCCCAGACGCTTTCCATTCCATTGTTCTGCTCTAGCATCGCGTTTTTGAACGTATAAAATTTCATTGTATGAATCTCCATTGTCATCAGTTTGATTTTCTGAAAACAAAACTAATACTGCATTAGGTTCTCTGTAACCAGTTAAATAATAAAAGTTTGGATCTTGATGAAAGATAAAATCTACATCATTCGCTCTATTTCTTAAAGGATTTGCAAAAACTACAGCCACTGAGTTTTTTGGCATTTTTGATCGTAAAATGTCACGTCTTTCTTTGTGAAATTCTTTGGATAAATAATCTGTGGGTGTTTGCGAAAAACTGCAGAAAGTAATGGAAATCAATACGATTGAAATACAACTACGCATGTTCATAAAAGTGATTTTATTGATTGATTTTCAAATGTACTATTATTTCTAATTTGACGATAAAAATTAACAAAATATTATTGGCTTTACTTTGTATAAATTTCAATAATTTAGCAAAAAATTTAAGAATTCTATACAATGAAAAATATTGCATTACACAAAGTTCATGTTGCTCTAGGCGCGAAAATGGTTCCTTTTGCAGGTTTTAACATGCCTGTTCAATATGAAGGCGTAACAATAGAACATCATACAGTTCGAGAATCTGTGGGTGTTTTTGACGTGAGTCATATGGGTGAATTTTTGGTTGAAGGCGAAAATGCGTTGGCTTTGATTCAGAAAGTAACTTCTAATGATGCGTCAAAATTAGCCGTTGGTGATGCTCAATACAGCTGTTTTCCTAATGAAAAAAATGGAATTGTAGACGATTTGATTTGCTATCGGATTAAAGAAAACACCTATTTATTGGTGGTAAATGCCTCAAATATTGAGAAAGATTGGGATTGGATTTCTACATACAACAAAGATTTTGGAGCAACTTTACGCAATCTTTCTGATGAGTATTCGTTATTAGCCATTCAAGGACCGAAAGCTGTGGAAGCGATGCAATCTTTATCTTCATTAGATTTATCTGCCATTCCTTTTTATAAATTTAAAGTAGGCGATTTTGCGGGAATTGAACATGTAATCATCTCAGCAACAGGTTATACTGGTTCTGGAGGTTTTGAAATTTACTGTAAGAATAATGAAGTGGAGCAAATTTGGAATCGTGTTTTTGAAACAGGAAAATCATACGGAATTAAACCTATTGGTTTGGCAGCTAGAGATACTTTGCGAACGGAAATGGGCTATTGTTTGTATGGAAATGATATTGATGATACCACTTCACCTATTGAAGCTGGTTTGGGTTGGATTACCAAATTCACGAAAAATTTTGTAAATCACGAAGCTTTAGCAAAACAAAAAGCTGATAAATCTGCTCGAAAATTAGTTGCTTTTGAAATGGTTGAAAAAAGCATTCCAAGACACGATTATGAAATTGTGGATGGCAATGGAAATATCATTGGAAAAGTTACTTCAGGAACGATGAGTCCAAGTATAGGAAAAGGAATTGGAATGGGGTATGTTTCATCAGAATTCTCAAATATAGACACTGAAATTTTTATTCAAATCCGTAAAAAATCCATGCCAGCAAAAGTGGTAAAGTTACCATTTTATAAGGGGTAAACCCCTTAAATTTGTAGGATAAGAAACAATGATTCGTCCTAAAATGACTATGCAGGTTACCACATAAATTCTATTATAGTTATAGAAATTATGATAAAAAATGAATGAATTATGTTCTTTTGAATGCAAAAGAAACATGTTTTTTTTATAGAGTGTTTTAAAATTTATACATTAAAACGAAAGTGCATGATGTCACCATCTTTTACAATGTACTCTTTGCCTTCAACACGCATTTTTCCTGCTTCTTTGACTTTAGATTCACTTCCAAATTTAACATAATCATCATAAGCAATTGTTTCTGCACGAATGAAACCTTTTTCAAAATCTGAGTGAATAACCCCTGCTGCTTGTGGTGCAGAAGAGCCTATAGGAATGGTCCAAGCTCTTACTTCTTTTACACCTGCAGTAAAATAGGTTTGTAAGTTTAATAATTTGTAGGCTGCACGAATCAATCTTGCAACCCCAGCTTCTTCTAAACCAATGTCTTCTAAAAACAATTGACGTTCAGAATAATCTTCTAATTCCGTGATATCAGCTTCAGTAGCAACAGCCAACACAATTACTTCAGCATTTTCAATTGCCACGTTTTCTTTAACCAAATCAACATATTTATTACCAGAAACCGCTGAATTTTCATCAACATTACACACATACAATACTGGTTTTGCAGTGATGAATTGCAATGGAGTAACAACTTCTAGTTCAGCTTCTGAAAATTGAATACTTCTGATAGATTTTCCTTGCAACAAGGTATTTTCTACATTTAATAAAATATCTAGTTCTGTTTGTGCTTCTTTATTCCCTGTTTTTGCAGTTCTTTTTACACGCTCTAAACGTTTTTGAACGGTTTCTAAATCTTTCAATTGCAACTCGATATCAATGGTTTCTTTATCTCTAATTGGATTTACAGAACCATCAACGTGAATGATATTGTCATTATCAAAACAACGCAACACATGTAAAATAGCATCTGTTTCACGGATATTTGCCAAAAACTGATTTCCTAAACCTTCACCTTTACTGGCACCTTTTACCAAACCCGCAATGTCAACAATTTCAACATTCGCTGTTACAACACGCTCAGGATTTACCAATTCTTCTAACTTTTCTAAACGAGTATCTGGCACGTTTACCACTCCAATATTAGGCTCAATAGTACAAAAAGGAAAGTTAGCACTTTGCGCTTTTGCATTCGATAAACAATTGAATAAGGTTGATTTTCCTACGTTTGGTAATCCTACAATTCCGGCTTTCATTTTCT
>JANREL010000057.1 GCA_030758355.1 Polaribacter sp. | reverse complement strand
TCAATGGCATCATTCAGTTTTTTATACAAAGGACGCATCAATTCGTTTTGCTTCAATTGCATTAATTTTGAACCATTTTCTTGGTATTTCTGAATTTCTTGCTCCATAGTTTGAATTTCTGTAATCAATGTTTTTTTCATCAATTCGCCATATTCTTTTTCATTTTTCTTATAATCATCTACTTTGTCTTGATATTCTTTCATTTTTATAGAAAATGAAGAATCCAATTTTTGACCATATTCTTGAGACATTTTTACCACAATTTTGGCTTCAGGCATTAAATTGATAATGTAGTCATTATCAATGGTACCTAATTTGGTTTGAGCAATAGCAGCACTTGCCATTAAAAGCGCTCCTAATAAAACTAATTTTGATTTCATGTTTTTTATTTTGATTCGCAAAGATATAAAAGTGAGTGAACTACAAAAGGATTCTTGATTAAAAAGTAACCAATCTATCAGAAATAGCATTGATAATTTGATTGCAATCAGTTTTATAATCAAACCACAAAATTCGCTCATCTTTTCTGAACCACGTTAATTGTCTTTTGGCAAACCTGCGTGTATTTTTTTTGATTTCATCAATGGCAAAATCTAGTGAAATATTTCCATCAAAATAATCAAACAATTCCCGGTAACCAACTGTTTGTAGTGCGTTTAAATCTTTGTAAGGATATAATTTTTTAGCTTCTTCTATCAATCCTTTTTGAATCATACTTTCAACACGCTTATTTATTCTGTTGTAAATTTCACTTCTTTCCGCAGTTAAACCAATCAGAATAGTATTGAAATCTCTTGCTTGCTTTTGCTTATTTTTAAAGGATGAATACGGTTTTTGAGTGCCCAAACAAATTTCTAAAGCCCTCATAATTCTGTGAGGATTGTCTATAGCAATGGTTTCAAAGCTTTCAATATCAAGTGTTTTGAGTTGTGATTGCAAATATTCAATGCCATTGTCTTGCAAATCTTGTTTGAGTTTTTCGCGAATAGATGGATCAACATCTGGAAAATCGTCCAAACCATTTAACACCGCATTCACATACAATCCACTACCACCAACCATAAGTTGAATTGGATTTTTTGAAAAAAGCACCTCTAAATTTTCTAAAGTATCTCTTTCAAATTGTCCTACATTATACTCTTCAAAAATCGATTTATTTTGAATGAAATGATGCGTTGCTGCAGCCAATTCTTCTGAATCAGGAACAGCAGTACCAATTGTCATCTCTTTATAAAATTGACGTGAATCACATGAGATGATTTCAGTATTGAAATGATTTGCCAATTCGATACTCAAAGCAGTTTTACCAATGGCAGTAGGACCAACAATTGTAATAAGTGTATTCGTTTTTTGAGTATTCATGAATCTAATTTACTACCGCATCTATAACAATATTTTGCGTTTTCTTTGTGATGTTCTGTGGCACAATTTGGACAAACTTCGGTATTTTCTTCTAAAATTTGATTCTTTTTTGTCATTTCCGAACTTACAATTCCAGTAGGAATTGCAATGATGGCATATCCTAAAATCATGATAATGCTTGCGATAAATTGCCCAAAAGGGGTCTGAGGAGTAATATCGCCAAAACCAACTGTGGTTAAGGTTACAATTGCCCAATAAATACTTTTGGGAATATTGGTAAAACCATTATCAGCACCTTCAATAATGTACATGATGGTTCCTAAAATAACACAAAGTATAATCACAAAATATAAAAAAACGGCAATTTTAGTTTTGCTTGCTTTCATTGCTAAAACTAAATTGTTAGAAGCACCAATGTATCGTGTAAGTTTTAAAATTCTAAAAACGCGCAACAATCGCAAAGCCCTTAGAGCAATTAAATTGTGCGAACCTACCATAATGAATGATAAATATTTGGGAATAGTAGAGAGTAAATCTATGATTCCGTAAAAACTAAATATATAGGAAAGAGGTTTCTTTACAGATACAATTCTAAGAATATATTCTATTGAAAAAAGTATGGTAATGATCCATTCTGAAATATTTAAAAGGGCATAGTATTTCTCGTTTATAGATTGTACACTTTCCAGCATTACTAAAAAAACACTTAAAAGAATAAAAATCAATAGAATCACGTCAAAAAGTTTTCCTTCTTTGGTTTCCGCTTCATAAATAATTTCATGAAGCCGTATTTTCCAGTCTTTTTTTAGCTCAGTTTTTTTCAAAATGTATAAAAATTCGTATTGCAATACTACAAATATTTTATGACATTAATTTTTTTCTATTCATTTTCTCTGTATTTACAAGGGTTTTAAAAAAATCAACTTTTTTAAAACAGGATCTTCAATTCTCTCATAAGTATCAGTAACAAAATCGGAAGTGGCAATCTCGACAATCCAATGAAGACAATAGCATCGTTGCAAAAGGATACTTTATGATTGACATCAACATAAATTATCATCTTAAAAAAATCACTTTTGGAGTTGCCGTAGAAAATATTTTTGATATTGCTTGGAACGAAACATAATTTTCCGCAGAATCAAGATTACAAAATGAAGTCAATTCTGTAGCGGAAATTCATTTTTCGCCAAGGACATCATTTTCGCAAAACTATCTGTAGTTTATCAATTTTAACATATAAAAAATAATCATTGTCTGATTAGTTTTGGTTGGGCGAAATGTATATTACAATTTTGTAGTGAGCATTTCTGTTTTAAAAATATAAAGTGGGAGAGAGGTGAATTTTATACAAAAATTCTATTCAAATCCTACATATTCAACAATTTCCAAACCATATCCAATCATACCAACTCTTTTGGTTTGAGGAGAATTGGAAATCAGTTTTAGTTTGCTAATGTTTAAATCATGCAATATTTGTGCCCCAATTCCAAAGTCTCTTTGATCCATGGCAATTGCAGGCGCTTTCAGTTCGCCTTTTGATTGATTTTCTTTTACGATTCCTAATCTCTTCAATAAATTGGTAGATTGGTTTTGTTGATTGATAAATAAAATAGCTCCTTTTTCAGCATCATTAATTACCTGAAACATTTTGTCTAATTTTTTATCAGCATCATTAGTGAGTGTTCCTAATATATCATTGTTTACTAGGGTAGAATTGATTCTTGTTAATACCGCTTCATCTGCTTTCCATGAACCTTTAGTCAAAGCCAAATGAATTTGTTGATTGGTAGTCTGCTCGTAAGCTCGCAAACGAAAGTTCCCAAAACGAGTTTTAAATTCAAAATCTTCTTTCTTTTCAATCAAGGAATCGTGTTCCATTCTGTAAGCCACCAAATCCTCAATCGAAACAATTTTGATATCGAACTTTTTAGCCACTTCTAGCAACTGCGGTAAACGTGCCATAGTGCCATCCTCATTCATAATCTCTACGATAACACCTGCAGGTTGCAAACCTGCCAAACGTGCAAAATCAATAGCAGCTTCTGTGTGTCCGGTTCTTCTTAAAACGCCACCCTCTTTAGCGCGTAATGGGAAAATATGTCCAGGTCTTGCCAAATCAAAAGGTTTGGTATCTTTATCAATCAATGCTTGGATTGTCAATGCTCTGTCAGATGCAGAAATTCCGGTTGTAACTCCTTTTCCACGCAAATCAACAGAAATGGTAAAAGCTGTTTCTAAAGGATCTGTATTGTTACTAACCATCATGCCCAATTCCAATTCTTTACAACGATTTTCAGTTAAAGGCGCACAAATCAATCCTCTTCCATAAGTCGCCATAAAGTTGATCATTTTTGGAGTTACTTTTTCAGCAGCAGCTAAAAAGTCTCCTTCATTTTCGCGATTTTCATCATCAACAACAATAATTACTTTTCCATCTCTAATGTCATTGATTGCTTCTTCAATGCTGTGTAGTTGGCTCGTTTTTGTATTATGTTTTGGTGTCATTATTACTTTTTTGAAGGGATAAATTTTTTAAAAAATTCTGTAATGGGTTTAAAAAAAGTGTCGATATTAAATATACCTTTGTCTTTAGTCGCTCTATTAGTTAATAAAATAGCAATCGGAATCATCATGATTGCAGCAATCCACGAACCTAAAAAAGCGGTAATCGAACTGTTTTCTGCCAATCCTTTTCCAAAGGTATTTGAAAAATGGTAGATTACATAAACAGCTATGGCTAGAATCATGGGCATTCCAAAGCCGCCTTTTCGTACTATTGAACCTAATGGCGCCCCAATAAAAAACAAAATAACACATGATAAAGACAATGCTACTCTGTTGTAATATTCTGTTTCATAGAGGTTTAAAACTTTTCTTTTGAATTTTAAGATCTCAGTATTATTGGTGATTGTACTTAACAAACGATTGGTTTTGGCAACTGATGCATTTAGAATTACAATTTTTTCATTCAATTCAAAATTATCTAATATCACTTTTGATAATTTTTGATTTTGTAAAGAATCAGGAATTTGTGTCAATTCTTTGGCATCTGTTGAAGCAAAAATATTATTCGCTCTTAGTTGCATATCTTCATCATAGGTATATTTCAATTTAGGAACTGTATCTTTCAATTCTTCTAAACGAAACATCATAGGACTACCTGTGCTGTTGATGGAATCTAACTTTCCGTCATCAAAGATATCACCTACATCAATATTAAATTCGTACTCCTTAAAAGTGGCGCTTGAAGCAGCCATTTTACTTCTTTTGGCAGGAGTTCTTGCTGACTTTACATGCTCTTCATAAAAGTTTCCGTTGTTCAAAACTAGCGTAATGTATCTGCTACCTTCTTCAGAAAGTACTTTTCCTTTTTCAGCAGTGATTACTTTTTGATTTCCTCTGCCTCCTCTTAAATCATAAATCAAAACGTTTTTTAACAAATTTTCTTCTTCACCATATTTTTCATCAAATTTTATTTGATATCCAGGAATATCAGCATTAAAACTACCAGGAATTAAAGACATGGCAGGCTTTTTCATTTTGATATTAAGGTACAAATTTGCTTGTTTTAACTTTGCATATGGAAAAACGTTGTTTAAGAAAAAGAAGTTGGCAATGCTTAGTAAAAAAGCAAGAATTGCAATAGGTCTTACCAAACGTTGTAATGAAATTCCTGCCGATTTTGCAGCTGCAAATTCATAATTCTCTCCCAAATTTCCCATCGCCATAATAGAAGAGAGGAGTACACCAATTGGTAAAGCTTGTGGAATGATCATTAAAGTTGTGTAGTATAAAAACTTTAGGATAAAGCCAATACTTACGCCTTTACCTGCAATATTTTCAAAAGCTTGCCATAGTAATTGCATTACCAAAACAAAAAGCACGATGAGAAATGTCGCTATAAAAGGAACTAAGAAACTCTTAAGAATGTATCTGTCTAAAATTTTCATCGAGGACAAAAATAGTTTCTTTATTGATAGATTGCTATTAATTAACAGTTAATTGAAAACAACTAATCAATGGTATATTTTTTAGCTAAGTATTTTTGTTTATCAAACATAAAAAATGAATCGCTCAGTATTTCATTACTTTTAAATTTCGTGATGGTGAACGTTGTTTTAGATCCGTTTGATCCTGTTTGGATAAGATTGTAAATATGTTTTGTTTTAGCGTCAATACCCAATTCAACTTTTACAATTTCTGATGAACTATCCATAGGGAAAAGAGTAACAAATTGAATATTTCTCCCATTGATATTTTGCAATTTACCCATTTTAAATTGGTAACCCTCTTTGTAAAATGTAAATAATTTTGATGGATAAATAAATCCGTCATCTGCATCTAAATCTCCTTTTGTGATGGCAATTTCATGCTCATCATGATTGATGACATGTAAATTTTTACTATCAAATAAAAAAGTATTCCCTAAATATTCTAATTGATATTTCTCTCCAGCAATCACAATTTCTCCTCTTATTGGTGGTTCATCTCCGTATTTTATGCCTGCATCTTCGTTAACTAATGTCTGGCTAAAGTCAATAAACATATTTTTATAAGCTGTCATTTTTGTAGAAACTTCATCCAGCAATGCTTTTGCTTCTTTTGAATTTTGAGAAAATACAACATTGCCTGTCATTAAAAAGATGCAAAGCATCCCTACTTTAATCGTATTATTCATTTCTTTCGTTTTCTAATAATTGTTCTAAACTCGTAAAATCGGAGATTAATACTTGTCTTGCTTTGCTACCCTCAAAAGGACCTACAATTCCTGCAGCTTCTAATTGATCAATCAATCTACCAGCTCTATTATACCCTAACTTTAATTTTCTTTGTAATAAAGAAGCTGAGCCTTGTTGAGCAGTAATGATAATTTCTGCTGCTTCTCTAAATAATTTATCTCTGTCTTCGATATTATTATCAAGACCTGTGCCACCTTCTTCGCCAACAAATTCGGGTAATTGATAAGCTTGTGCATAAGCTTTTTGAGAGCCAATATAATCTGTTATTTTTTCAACTTCTGGTGTATCAACAAATGCACACTGAATTCTAATTAATTCATTTCCAGCAGAATACAACATATCTCCACGTCCAATTAATTGATCAGCACCTGGTGCATCTAAAATGGTTCTTGAATCTATTTTTGAAGTTACTCTAAAGGCAATTCTTGATGGAAAGTTCGCTTTTATAATCCCTGTTATTACATTTACTGAGGGTCTTTGTGTGGCAACAATCAAGTGAATTCCAATAGCTCTTGCCAACTGTGCTAAACGAGCAATAGGCGTTTCAACCTCTTTTCCTGCAGTCATAATCAAATCCGCAAATTCATCAATTACCAATACAATGTATGGTAAAAATTGATGTCCTTCATTCGGATTTAATTTACGTTTTTTAAACTTTTCATTGTATTCTTTGATGTTGCGCACCATAGCAGCTTTTAACAAATCATACCGATTGTCCATTTCAATACACAACGAATTTAACGTATTGATAACCTTATGAGTATCAGTAATAATTGCTTCTTCAGTGTCTGGCAATTTGGCCAAATAATGACGTTCAATTTTATTGAACAAGGTAAGTTCTACTTTTTTAGGATCTACCAATACAAATTTTACTTCTGCTGGATGTTTTTTATATAAAAGGGATGTCAACACCGCATTCAATCCTACAGATTTTCCCTGTCCTGTGGCACCTGCCATCAACAAGTGAGGCATTTTTGCTAAATCAACTACAAAGGTTTCAT
>JANREL010000056.1 GCA_030758355.1 Polaribacter sp. | reverse complement strand
ATTTTTGCAAAGTTAAATAATTTAAAAAGAAAATGAGAATTCTTTATTTCCTAGTATTTATTTGTGCACTAATTTCTTGTAAAAATGACAAGAAACCATCAGATGTAAAAAACAATGAAAAATCAACTTTAATTTTTCCTGAAGAAAAGCATTTCAAAAGTTTGAAACAAATCACTTTTGGAGGCGATAATGCTGAAGCTTATTGGAGTTTTGATGACAGACAAATTGTTTTTCAATCAAATAATAAAAATTGGAATGTAAACTGCGATCAAATGTTTTTAATGAAAGTTGATGAAACATTCAAAGATAAAAAACCCCCAATGATTTCAACAGGATTTGGACGCACAACGTGTGCGTATTTTTTACCTGACAACAAACATTTTGTGTATGGTTCAACACATTTGGTTGACAAAGAATGTCCTGAAGTTCCTTTGCGTAAAAACGGCAAATACGTTTGGCCAATTTATGATTCGTTTGACATTTTTGTGGCTGATTTACAAGGGAATATTGTAAAACAACTAACCAACGAGATTGGTTATGATGCTGAGGCAACTGTATCTCCAAAAGGTGATAAAATTGTGTTTACATCCACCAGAAGTGGTGATTTAGAATTGTACACAATGAATATTGATGGCTCAGATGTAAAACAAATTACCAATGAATTGGGCTATGATGGAGGTGCTTTTTTTTCTCCTGATGGAACAAAATTGATTTTTAGAGCATCAAGACCAAAAACAGAAGAAGAAATTAAAGCCTATAAAGAATTGTTTGCGCAAGGTTTGGTTGAACCTACAGACATGGAACTTTTTATTTGCAACGCAGATGGTTCGGAATTACGTCAATTAACGGATTTAGGAAATGCCAATTGGAGTCCGTTTTTTCATCCTTCAGGAAAAAAGATTTTATTTTCTTCCAATTTTGAAGCAGAAAGAGGATTTCCTTTCAACCTATACATGATTGATTTGGATGGAAAAAACCTAGAAAGAGTGACGCATGGTGAAACCTTTGATGCCTTCCCTGTGTTTTCAAATGATGGGAAAAAATTGATTTTTTCTTCCAATAGAAATAATGGTGGAGGAAGAGATACCAATTTGTTTATTGCAGAATGGCAAGACTAATTATATTCAAGGTTTAAAATTCAAAATTTTGGCTTGGACGAAAGAAAAAATACTGAAGAATATCGAAACTTTAATGCGAAGTAAATTTACAGAGCCGAAAGAAGCTTTCGATTTTTACGACGAAGATAAAGACGGATTTTTAACCAAAAACGACTTCAAAAAATTGTTGCAAGATGCTGATGTTAGTATTTTAATTCGTGGTTTGGTTGCCGAATTTATGTTGCAAAGTTTTGATAAAAATAACGATGGTTTGGTTGATTGGCACGAATTTCAAGCAGCAATTGCTGAGACGAATTTAA
>JANREL010000055.1 GCA_030758355.1 Polaribacter sp. | reverse complement strand
AATTTTGCAGTGGCAGCTATTGGTTCAGAAACTTCAGGATCAATTACTTCGCCATCAAGTATGAATTCGGTTGTAGGTTTAAAACCTACAATTGGAATGTTAAGTAGAACAGGAATTGTACCAATTTCAAGCACATTAGACACTCCTGGACCAATGACTAAAAATGTTACCGACAATGCTATTTTGATACAAGCAATGTTGGGAAAAGACAATACAGATAAAGCTTCTTACGATGTTAATAAGGATAATTTTAATTCTGAAATCATCTCTAAAGGAAGTTTAAAAGGAAAAAGATTAGGAGTTTTAACGGCTCTTTTAACTGATTCAATTTATGCAGCAACTATAAATAAATTAAGAAATGCTGGTGCAGAATTGATTGAAATCGCCCCTCAACAACCCCCTTTTAATGGATTTATTACGCTGTTGAATATTGATATGAAACATGATTTACCAAAATATTTAACAGATAACAAAATAGCGTCTGTTTCAATTAAAAATGTGAAAGATGTTATTCTCTTTAATAAACAAGACAGCCTTCAAAGAGCGCCTTATGGACAACAATTATTTGAGGGAATTGTAAAAGATACTACCACTTTAGCACAATTAGAGATTGTAAAACAAAATTTAAAATTGGATGGAGAAAATTATTTAAAAGCATTAAAAGAACAAAATTTAGACGCAATTTTATCAATTAATAATTATCATTCGGGTATTGCAGCCGTCTCTTTTCATCCAACATTGACAGTCCCTATGGGATATAAAAAATCTGGTGAACCTATAAGTTTAACATTTGTTGGAGTTCCATTTTCTGAAGATAAATTATTAAGTCTTGGGTATGCTTACGAGCAACTAACCAAAGCTAGAAAAATACCTAAAAACTATCAATAAGAAAATTTTAAATCAATGAAAAAGACTTATTTTTGCAGACTTTTATAAGAAAAAAAATAAGTAACATAGTCTACAAGCTAAAAGCAAAAAGCTAATAAAATGCGCACAAAAACCATCAAAAAAAATAAAATAAACGTGGTGACTCTGGGTTGCTCAAAAAACATTTACGATAGCGAAGTGTTAATGGGTCAATTAAAAGCCAATGGCAAAAATGTGGTCCATGAAGATGAGCATGATGATGGAAATATTGTGGTAATTAATACCTGTGGTTTTATTGGAAAAGCCAAAGAAGAGAGCATTGATACTATTTTGCATTACGCGCAAAGAAAAGAAGCTGGTGAAATTGATAAAGTTTTTGTAACAGGCTGTTTAAGCGAACGTTACAAGCCAGATTTAGAAAAAGAAATTCCCAATGTCGATCAATATTTTGGGACGCATGATTTGCCAAACTTGCTGAAAGTTTTAGAAGCAGATTACAAACATGAATTGATTGGTGAGCGTTTAACAACCACACCAAAACATTATGCATACTTAAAAATAGCTGAAGGTTGTGACAGACCTTGTTCGTTTTGTGCCATTCCTTTGATGCGTGGAAAACACAAATCTACACCCATTGAAGATATTATCACGGAAGCTACAAAATTGGCTGAAAAAGGGATTAAAGAAATCATGCTAATCGCTCAAGATTTAACCTATTACGGGTTAGATATTTATAAAAAAAGAGCTTTGGCTGATTTGTTAGAAGCGCTTGTAAAAGTTGACGGAATTGAATGGATTCGTTTGCATTATGCCTTTCCAGCAGGATTTCCTATGGATGTGATTGAAGTCATGAAACGCGAACAAAAAGTGTGTAATTATTTAGATATTCCTTTGCAGCATATAAATTCTGAGATTTTAAAATCGATGAAACGTGGAACAACGCATGAAAAAACAACCAGTCTTATCAAAAAATTTAGAGAAGCAATTCCTGAAATGGCAATAAGAACTACTTTAATTGTTGGTTATCCTGGTGAAACTGAAGCACAATTTGAGGAATTAAAACATTGGGTTGAAGAAATGCGTTTTGAACGTTTAGGTGTTTTTGAATATTCGCACGAAGAAAACACAGGCGCATATGTTTTAGAAGATGATGTTCCTAGTAATGAAAAATTTAGACGTGTAAATGAAATCATGGAAGTGCAATCTCAAATTTCTTGGGAGTTGAATCAAGAAAAAATTGGAAAAACATTTCGTTGTTTATTTGATAGAAAAGACGGAGCGTATTTTTATGGTAGAACTGAATTTGACTCACCTGACGTTGATAACGATGTTTTGGTTGATGCAGCTCAACATTACATAAAAATTGGCGAATTTATTGATGTTGAGATTTACGATGCAGGAGATTACGATTTGTATGGAGTTCCTGTAAGTACTAAATTCGTCAATTAATTCATTTTTATTTTTTAATTTCCTTATCATTTCTGACTTTAAAAGATCTCCTCAATTTTAGGTTTTGATTTTTTTCTAATTGAAAAAAAGTATCTTTGTTTTAAAATTCAAATAATGACATTAATCAAATCAATCTCAGGAATTAGAGGAACTATTGGTGGGAAAACTTCAGATAATTTAACACCTCTTGATACTGTAAAATTTGCAGCTGCTTACGGCGCTTTTTTAAAAGAACGAAATCCTTCAAAAAATAAACTGACTGTTGTTTTAGGAAGAGATGCGCGAATTTCTGGTAAAATGATTTCAAATTTAGTCGCAAATACGTTGGTTGGTTTGGGAATTGATGTGATAGACTTAGGTTTATCAACAACACCAACTGTAGAGGTTGCTGTGCCTTTAGAAAAAGCTGATGGTGGCATTATTTTAACTGCTTCTCACAATCCAAAACAATGGAATGCCTTAAAATTATTGAATGAAAAAGGGGAGTTTTTGAATGCAATTGATGGAGAAAAAATTTTAGAATTAGTTGAAAATGAATCTTTCGAATTTGCTGAAGTTGACAATTTAGGAATTTACTCAGAAGATTGTTCATATTTAGAAAAACACGTTCAAGAGGTTTTAAATTTAGAATTGGTTGATGTTGATGCTATTAGAAATGCCAATTTCAAAGTAGTCGTTGATGCTGTAAATTCAACAGGAGGTATTTTTATTCCTGCATTATTAAAAGAATTGAATGTAGAGTATGTAGAATTATATTGCACACCAAATGGACAATTTCCTCACAATCCTGAGCCTTTAAAAGAACATTTATCAGAAATTTCGGATTTGGTGGTTACAGAAAAAGCAGATTTAGGAATTGTAGTTGATCCAGATGTAGATAGATTGGCATTGATTTGCGAGGATGGTTCTATGTTTGGTGAAGAATATACTTTGGTTGCCTGTGCAGATTACGTTTTAGGACGTTTAGGAGGCGGAAATACAGTATCTAATTTATCTTCTTCAAGAGCATTAAAAGATGTCACAAATCAACATGGCGGGACTTATACTGCAAGTGCTGTTGGTGAAGTGAATGTGGTTGCAAAAATGAAGGAAACTAATACTGTAATTGGCGGTGAAGGAAATGGCGGAATTATTTATCCTACCTCTCATTATGGACGTGATTCTTTGGTGGGAGTTGCGTTGTTTTTATCGCATTTGGCACAAAAAAAAATATCTTGTAAACAACTTAGGGATTCGTATCCGAATTATTTTATGAGTAAAAATAAAATTGAACTAACACCTGAGATAAATGTAGATAAAATACTGGATACCATATATTTGTATTATAAAAATGAAGAGGTAAATACAATTGATGGTGTTAAAATTGACTTTGAGAGTGAATGGGTTCATCTTAGAAAATCGAACACAGAACCTATTATCAGAATTTATACTGAAGCAACATCTCAAAAAGCTGCGGACGATTTAGCAGTTCGTTTTATCAACGAAATTAAAGAAATTATCAAGTAAATTTGGATGAATTTAGAGCATTTTTTTTCTCAATTTAGAGAGCATATTATTGGCATCAATCAAACTTTTAATTCTCCTTATGGAGAACAAAAAGTGGTGTATGCTGATTGGACGGCAAGTGGTCGTTTATACAGGCCAATTGAAGAAAAAATTTGTAATGAACTAGGTCCGTTTGTGGCAAATACCCATACAGAAACTTCTACAACTGGTGCAGCAATGACGCTTGCTTATCATGAGGCTAGAAAAATTATAAAACGTCATGTAAACGCGAATGAGAATGATGTTTTAATTACTGCAGAATCTGGAATGACTGGAGTTGTTAATAAATTTCAACGTATTCTAGGACTTAAAGTATCTGAAAGTTTAAAAAGTCATACCACTATTCCTGATGAAGTAAAACCCATTATTTTTATTTCACATATGGAACATCATTCAAATCAAACTTCTTGGTTAGAAACAATTGCTGATGTTGAAGTGGTGCCTGCTGATAAAAATGGCCTGGTCTCAATTGAGAATTTTGAAAATTGTATTAAAAAATATCAGCATAGAGAAATTAAGATGGTCGCAATAACTTCTTGTTCAAATGTTACAGGAATCAAAACTCCTTATCATCAAATCGCAAAATTGATTCATCAATACAATGGTTTATGTTTTGTGGATTTTGCTTGTTGTGCACCGTATGTTGACATCAATATGCATCCTGAAAATGAAGAGGAATATATAGATGCAATATTCTTTTCACCTCACAAGTTTTTGGGTGGACCAGGAAGTGCTGGAGTCTTGATTTTTAATAAAAAATTATATAAAAATATTGTTCCTGACAATCCAGGAGGCGGAACAGTTAGCTATACAAATCCTTGGGGTCAACACGATTATTTTGAGGATGTTGAAACTAGAGAAGATGGTGGAACTCCCGCATTTTTGCAAACAATTAAAATTGCATTTGCGATTCAATTGAAAGAAAAAATGGGTATTTCAAATATTGAGAAAAGAGAAAATGAAATCAATAAGATTTTATTTGAAACCCTTGAAAGTTTAAATGAAGTTCAGATTTTAGCACCAAATCACAAAAAAAGATTGAGCATTTTTTCTTTTTATTTTGAGAAATATCATTTCAATTTGGTAGTAAAATTATTGAATGATCGTTTTGGAATTCAGACAAGAGGTGGTTGTTCTTGCGCAGGAACTTATGGTCATTATTTATTAAATGTAGATCAAGAAACTTCTACCAAAATAAAAAATCAAATTTCACAAGGCTGTAATACTGAAAAACCGGGTTGGGTTCGTTTGTCTTTACATCCAACAATAACCAATGATGAACTTCAATTTATTTGTAATGCTTTAAAAGAATTGGCTGTTCATATTGACAGTTGGTCAAAAGAGTACGTGTACGACAGTTCTAAAAATGATTTTTTGCACAAAGAAATTCTATCTACTGAAAAAGAACTGGTTACTTTTTGGTTTTCTTAAAAGAGAAGTTATGTAGCCATTCTTCATACCTACCTTCATGTTTAAATCTGTTATGTGACCAAAGATAATTTTCAGGATTTTTTTTGATATTCTTTTCAGTGATATTGATGTATTTTTCTGTCAATTCGTAGTTTTCAAAAGTTTTAGGGTCTTGAGTAATTAACTCAAATTCAGTTTCATAATATCCTCTTTTGATTTTTTTTGTGTGATAATTAATGACAACTAAATCAAACTTTTTTGACAATATTTCCAATCCAGTATGGACGGGTACTTTGACACCAAAAAAATCAGTCCAATACAAAGTTTTTTCTACCAATGGAGATTGATCACTCAATAGAATATACAAACCTTGCTGCTGGTTCTGGTAATTTGAATTCATCGTCATTACAGTTTCAAAGGTTTTCATACCAATAATGCCAAAACGCTCTCTTGATTTTTTCAGCATTTTTTCAAAATAACGATTCCGTAATTGGTTGTAAGCACCAAAAATAGGAATTTCAGTGATGAAAGGTAAATTTACAGACCATTCCCAATTTGCTAAATGTGCTCCAACCAACGCAATACTTTTACCTTCCTTAACGAACGAATTCAGCAATTCAGGATTTTTATATTGATATCTTTTTAAAAATTCCTCTTTATCCATTGTAAATCCTTTTACACTTTCTATCAAAATATCTGTAAAATGCTTGAAAAACTTTTTAGATAATTGTTCTTTCTCCTCAACATTATAGTTAGGAAATGCATACGAAATATTTTTTAACACGACTTCTTTTCTGTATCCAAAAACGTGGTATATTAGAAAAAATAATATATCAGAAATCACATATAAAATTCTCATTGGTAATCTCGAAAAAAGCCAAGCAAAAGGATAAATAATTCCGAAAAGTAAGAGTTGCATAAATTTTAATTAAGTTGCAAATATCTACATTTAAAATGAAATTTTCTCGTTAGAAGCTTTGCATTTTTAGTAAGTTTGTAATATGTTAGAAAATCAAAATTTAGTAGTTATCCTCATTATCATTGCAAATGTATTGTTTTCTATGAAAGGATTTGAAAATTATACGTTTTTTGAAATGTATAAATTTCAAATAAACAAAATTTTAAATGGCGAGAAAATTCGGATGATTAGCTCTGGATTTTTGCACGCAGATTGGGTTCATTTGGGTTTTAATATGTATGCCTTGTACCTTTTTGGTGATATCGTTTCGAAAATTTTAGGAATACCAAATTTCTTAATAATTTATTTTGGAAGTTTACTTGCAGGAAGTTTGTACACTTTATATTATCATAAAAACGAACCTTTTTACAGTGCTATAGGAGCCTCAGGAGCAGTTTCGGGTATTGTTTATGCTTCCATTTTGTTATTTCCAGACATGCAATTATTATTGTTTTTTGCGATTCCAGTGCCAGGGTATGTTTTTGGAGTTGGGTACTTATTATACTCGATTTATGGAATGAGAAAACAGTTAGGAAATATTGGACATGCTGCGCATTTAGGGGGTACAATTGGTGGTTTTGCAATTACACTTTTGTTGGTTCCTGAATTGTTTATATTGAATACAATTTTTGTTGTTTTACTAACAATTCCAATTATTCTACTATTGGTTTTTGGAAATAAACTGAAAAGTTTATAGCAAAAAAAAACGTTGCAATTGCAACGTTTTTGAGCGAGAGACCGGGCTCGAACCGGCGACATTTAGCTTGGAAGGCTAAAGCTCTACCAACTGAGCTACTCTCGCAGTAAAGCGTTGCAAATATAAAATCATTTTTGATTTCTACAATTTTTATTTTAAAAAAATACATATCAAATATTTGCTTTTATCATTCGATTATTTCCAAAAATATCTTTTCGCAATTCAATATTTTTAAAACCTTTCTT
>JANREL010000054.1 GCA_030758355.1 Polaribacter sp. | reverse complement strand
TGGGTTTGCATACCAATCTCCACCACCATTATATTTTAAAATGGCAACGTCTTGGGCTGAAATAGTGAATGAAATAAAAAATAGGATGAATAGCTGTTTCATATTTTAAAGAGTTCTCGATACAATTTTTAAAATTTCGTTTCACTACTTTTTAAAAACTATTCGAACTGACATTTGTAAACATAAAGCAAGATAGTGAAAATAATTTTACTGATTTATAAACGAAACTAAATTCACAGCAACCAAACCAGCAGTTTCTGTGCGCAATCTACTTTCACCTAAAGAAATAGGAGTGAAGTCTTTTAGTAAGGCTTTTTTAATTTCATCATAAGAAAAATCGCCTTCAGGACCAATTAAAATTGTGGTTTTTTCATTGGGTTTTACAATGTCTTTCAATAAATTTTTCTCTTGCTCCTCACAATGAGCAATGCAGATTTTTCCCTCAAATTCTTGATTGATAAACTCAGTAAACTTTATAGGTTCATTCAGTTTAGGAAATGTGAATTTTAACGATTGCTTCATAGCAGACTGTATTATTTTTTCAAAACGATCTGTTTTTACAACACGTCTTTCTGAGTTTGAGCAAATAATAGGTGTAATTTCGTCAATGCCAATTTCGGTGGCTTTTTCTAAAAACCATTCAATTCGGTCGTTATTTTTGGTAGGTGCAATGGCAATATGCAAATAGTAGTTCCAAGGTTTTGGTTTTTGTTCCGTTTTGATGATGCTAGCCAAACATTTTTTATCGTTTGCAATGACAATTTTTGCATCAAACAAGAATCCTTTTCCATTGGTGATGTGCAAAATATCACTTTCCTTTTTTCGTAAAACGCGAATAATATGAGCACTTTCTACCTTATCAAACATAATTTCTTTGGTAGTTTCTTGGATTTCAGGATTGTAGAATAGTTGCATTTTTCTTGAGTTGTAAAGTTTAAAGTCGAAAGTTTAAAGTCAAAAGTCTTTAAATTTTGGTTAATCTAAAAATCTAACTTCTAAATATCTAATAGCCAATGGCTAATACCTAATTTCTTTTCGATACGTTCTTCTTCTTTTATGTGTTACAGGATTAAAATTTTCCCAAATTTTTTTAATGGCTTCATTGTCTTCTAATTCTGGAGTTCGAATACAATTTACAATGCCTTTTTCTTGAAATGTTTTTTGATATTGTTCAAAAATAATAGCATGAACACCTTTATTTTGATATTCAGGATGCACACCAATCAAATAAAAAGTAACGTCTTTAGCGTGTTTTCTAGCGTTCAGTAAATGAAAAATTCCGAAAGGAAATAATGTCCCTTTTGCTTTTTGCAACGCTTCAGAAAAAGAAGGCATTACAATGGCAAAAGCCACTATTTTGTAATGTTCATCAACTACAAATTTGATGTATTCAGGATTGATAAATGAAATGTATTTCTTTTTGAAGTAAG
>JANREL010000053.1 GCA_030758355.1 Polaribacter sp. | reverse complement strand
ACACCCACATCTTTTATAAATTGGAGTGGTTTTGGATTTGCTTCATAATGCTCAACCAAATCTGCTGCCATTTGCACAGGGCTATAAATAACAACATACAATGCCAATTGATGCGCTATAGTTGTGTTTACTTGATTATCCTTTTTATATTCATCAAATTTGATATTAAAAATCCCAGGAGTAAAATCAATAGGGCCAGCCAACATTCTTGTAAATGCCACAATTGATAAATGCTCAGGAGGATTTCCCCCATCTTGAGACCAAGCATTAAATTCTTGTCCCCGCAAACCTTCGCGAGATATAATATTTGGATAGGTTCTTCGCAAACCAGTTGCTTTTATTGGCTCATGAGCATTTACAGCCACTTCATATTGAGCTGCTTTGATGGCTGCATTGTTGTAATGATTCACCATGTATTGTCCATGGTGATATTCGCCTTTTGGTAAAATTTTTCCTACATAACCTGATTTTACAGCATGCATTTCATATTTTTTCATCAGAGCATAGGCTGTATCTTGCTGTTTTTCATAAGTTTGCGTTGCTGCAGAAGTTTCGTGATGCATGATAATTTGTACACCCTTTTCTTTTGCATAGGCTGTAATTTCATCTAAATTATAATCAGGATAAGGTGTCACAAAATCAAACACTCCTTCTCTATCTTCAAAACCAATCCAACGTTCCCAACCTGTATTCCAACCTTCTACCAAAACACCACCAATATTATTTTTTGCAGAAAAATCAATAAATCGTTTTACATTTTGGGTAGTTGCGCCATGTTTTCCATGCGCTTTTCCTGTATCTGTCCATTTTCCATCAACCAATTCCATTCCATAATCCCAAGAAGATTTTCCTAAATGCATTTCCCACCAAACACCAGTATATTTCATAGGCACAAACCAAGAAACATCGCCTAATTTATTGGCTTCGTTCAAATTAACAATTAATTTTGATTCAATTAAATCTGGTGCATTTTCTGTAATTTGAATCGTTCTCCAAGGTGTGTGAAAAGGCAAGGTTCTTTTTACTTTAAAATCATTATTTCTTGATCCTACCAAATTGCTTTGAAAACTAAGATTTTTAGTATCAACTTTTAAAGTCATCCCTGAATAATCAATCAACCCTGCTTCATGAAAACTCAAATGAAGTCCGTTTTCACCAACCAAAGTTACGGGTGTATTTACTGCGTTTTCAGGAATGTACGTTTGAGCTAAATTTGTTTTTGGAATGTATGATTTTGCATCAATTTCTGATAGTTTTGTAGTGCTATATAAATGCTCATAAATATCCCAATCACCTGGAATCCAAAAGGTTTTATAATCTTTTATTAGATTAAATTGGGTATTTTCTTCCGTGATTAAAACCTCATTCAAGTTATCTTGAGATGGGAATTCATATCTAAATCCAACACCATCATCATACACTCTAAAAACAAGATGTAATTTTCTTTTTAAATCTGATTTTTCTTGTAACTCAACTTTCAATTCATTGTACTGATTTACAACATCCAATTGCTCTCCCCAAGGCATTTCCCAGTTTTCATTAAACTCAGTGATGGATGTTTTTACGATCTGAAAATCATCAACAAACGATTTTGCATTTTTAAAATCAAAACCCAAATAAGAGGTGTCAATTACTTTTTCTGAGGCTTTTAAAATGAAATAATACGGTTTTCCTACTGATGAAAGATTAAAATGAACCTTGATGTTTTTTGAAGGTGAAAAAACAGCTGTTTCCATTTTATTTTGACATCCAACAACTAAAATTGACAATAAAAAGATGACTACATTAAGTTTGATTTTCATGATTTATATTTTTTCTAACAAAACAATACTAAATTCAGAAATGAAATTAACTTTTCCGCTTTTTACAACTACTTCCTGATTTGAATAAGTGTCTTTTAATAGATCTCCGTCTTTAAAAATAGAAGAAACATCGATATTTATAGCACTTTCGAACATATCAATTCCAATAATTACTTGGTCTTGATTGTAAACTCTTGAAAAAGTCAACCCATTATCTTCTGAAATAACGTGATGTCTCCCAGCGCCAACTGCAGGATGATTTGCTCTAAACTGACCCAATTTTTGCCAATGTGTGAGTATTTTTTTTGTGTCATCCAAATTGTTGATATCCTCCCAATTCATCATGGAACGCAAAGTAGCATCACCAATTGTATCATCAATTGTCAAGCTTCTAGCAGATTCATCTCCATAATATACTTGCGAAGTTCCCGGAGTTAACAATAACATAGTTGCTGTTTTGAAAGGATTCTCTCGTTCTTTATCAAAAGGTTGCCCATCATCATGAGAAGTCATGTAATTTAAAACTCCATAACCTTGTAAATCCGTATTTAAAAGAGAATCATACTTTTGAAAAACATCTTTAGCAACCATTTGTTTTGCATTCCATTTGATTTCAAAATTGATCAAACTGTTAAATGCTTTGTCAAAATAATTCACTTTTCTATCACCAAAATCAAAAGATTTTCCATGTGAAATGACATAATTGTATACTTCACCCACTAAATAAAATTCATTTTCATCCAGTACTTTTTCTGGATTGTTTTTCTTGAATTCCGCAAAAGCGTAATCACATTCGTTTTTAAATTCTTGCCAAACATATTCTTCAGTATGTTTCACAGTATCAACCCTATAACCGTCAATTCCGAATTCGGTAATGTAATCCGTCAACCATTTCATGATGTAAAAACGTGGTGCTCTTGGAAGGCCTGTTCTTTCAAAAAAAGCATCTAATTCTTTTAGTTCTTGCTCATATCTTCCTTCAGCTTTCCATTTTGCGACCAACTGTGGAGGCAATGCTACGTTTTCATTACTATCCGTTTTTATATCTGGTAAATTTTCAACAAGCGTGCAAGAAGTAGTATTTTCGTAATTATTGTATTCACATTTTGGAGACGTTCTCACCCAATCTGAAGGCCAAACTGGGTCTTTTTCGGTTACAGGTCCTGTGTGATTGATTACTGCATCCAACAATACTCGAATTCCGTTTTTATGAGCCGTTTCAACCAATTCTTTCAAATCTTCTTTTGTGCCAAAATTTGGGTCAATTGCTGTCCAATCTTTTGCCCAATAACCATGATAAGCATAGGTAATTCCTGTGCCTTCGTCTGTTGCATCATGAATTTGTTCCACAATTGGTGTCATCCAAATGGCATTGATGCCCAATTTTGTAAAATATCCTTCTTTGATTTTTTGAGTAATTCCCTTGAGATCTCCACCTTCAAAACCTCTTAATTTCCCTGGAGTTTTGGTTCTTTCAAAATTGACATCATTGGTTGTATCTCCATTGTTAAATCTGTCCGTCAATAAAAAATAGATATTTGCGCCTTCCCAAACAAATTCTTTCTTTTTCTCTTTTAAAATCTTTTCTGAAGGTTTTTCTTGACACGAAATTATTATGATAAATAAAAAATTAATTAAAAATAGATTTTTCATAATTTGAATTATTTAATATAAACCTTATAGCTCCAAGGCTCTAAAGTTAAATTTGTATTTTGATTTAAATTCACTTTTTCTGATGTACTAAAATCAGTATAATTGCCTTTAAAAAGTGATTCTTTAAAATTGATTTCTTTTTTTTCTTTAGAAAAATTAAAAACTGCAAAGACTTTATCTTTTTCATTTTGACGAACAAAACTCAACACTTCAGTTTCATAGTTATTTGGAACTTTAATCATTGTTGCTCCCCATTTTGCATGCCATAAAGCAGTATTCGATTTTAGTAAAGCAAAAAGGTTTTTATATAAATCACCTATATAATGTTCTTTCCATTGGATTGCATCTTTCTCAAAAAATTCTAAACGTTTTGTATTACCAGCTTCTTGGCCATTGTAAATTAATGGCATTCCCTCTCCTACAACTGACAAAACAATTGCAGCCTCTAAACCATCTCCAAACTGCTCAAACATAGTTCCTTCCCAAGAATTCATATCATGGTTACTTGTAAATGTCATACGCATACTATTCTTTGGAAAGAATTTCTCATTCCATGAATAATAAACATAGAGTTTATTAACATTAGCTTCTCCCATACAAATTTGGTGCATTGATTCGTTCCAACTCCAAGCATAGGTCATATCAAAAGCTTCAGCATGCATGTCTCTTGATTCCCATTCAGCTAACATAAATACAGGTTTTATTTTGTCTAATTCATGTCTGGCGTTATTCCAAAATTCGACAGGAACAAAACCAGCAGCATCGCATCTATATCCATCAATATTGGCTTCTTTTACCCAATATTTTAGAGCGTCTGTCATATACTTTCTCACTTCTGGTTTATTGAAATCCAAGTCAATAATATCAGACCAATCCCACCATGGCGTTGGCATAAAATCACCTTTATAATCTTTTTGATACCAATCTGAATGGTCTTTTAATAGCACATTATCCCAAGCAGTATGATTTGCAACCCAGTCTAAAATAACATAGATCCCTAATTTATGTGCTTCATTTACAAAATCTTTTAAATCTTGGAGTGTGCCAAACTCTGGATTCACACTATAATAATCTTTTACAGCGTAAGGACTTCCTAAATTCCCTTTTCTGTTTTTTTCTCCAATGGCATGAATAGGCATGAACCAAATAATATCAACACCCAAATCTTTTAATCTTGGCAATTGAGTTTGTGCAGCTTTAAAAGTACCTTCTTCAGAGAATTGTCTTGTATTTAATTGATAAATAGATGCATTTTTACTCCATTCAGGATGCATTAAGTTTACATATTCTTTAGGTTGATAAGGATCAGAAATAGTAGATTTTGATTTTTGATTACAACTTAAAATTGTTATAAAGAAGCAAAAGAAAAATAGTTTTTTCATAATAAATTTTATTGAAGTTTTAAAATAAAAGATTCTAATGGATTTATTACAATTTTTAAAGTTGCTTGTGAATTTTCGACTTTTAAATCGAATGATTTTTGATTGTATAATTGATCTTTTAAAACATACGTTCCGTTAGTTAAGTTCCATTTTTTGATGATTTCTGAAGGAATTTTCAACTCAAATTGAACTCTTTTTTCAGAATCGAAATTTGAGACAATCAACAGTTTTTCGTTATCAGAAAAACGGGTAAATGACAAGATTTTGGCATTGTAATTTTCTGTATTTTCTCTGTTAAATTGGTGCAAATCATGATATTCTCCCATTAACGCATTGCTCGAAATCGTAAAATTTAACAATCGTTTGTAAAAATCACGCAATGCTAATTCTTCTTTGGTAGATTTTCCACCATCAAATTTTTTATCATTTACCCAACGTTGAAAAGCTGGAACACCGATATAATCAAAAATGGAAGTTCGTGAAGGAGCTCCAAATCCCGCATTTTCTGAACCATCTTCACCTAATTCTTGTCCAAAATAAATCATGGTTGGTGACGTTGAAATGGTTGCAGAAACCACCATTGCAGGTTTGCCTTTTTCGAAATTTCCAGCAAACTCAGGACTTGCAATGCGTTGTTCATCATGATTTTCTAAAAAGTGTAGCATGTGATGTTCAATATCTTTTAAATCATCTTGAATTGGCGGAATATGATCTGTTAAACCACGACCTTGCATCACGTTTTTTAGAGTATCATACAACTGAACTTTATCATACAAATAATCCATTTTCCCTTTTTTGATATAGTCTCTATACAAACTTGGATTGTATACTTCTGCCAATAAAAAAGCGTCTGGGTTTTTCATTTTAATATTTGAGTTCAGGTAACTCCAAAACTCAACAGGCACCATTTCTGCCATGTCAAAACGAAAACCATCTACTCCTTTTTCTAACCAATACAAAGCAATATCTCTAAACTTTATCCATGAGTTTGGAACCGTTTTGTCTTGCCAAAATTCAAAATGTTTTTGATAATTTTCATTTTCAAAACTAGCTGGTAATTCATTAAAATCCTTTTTCCCTTCAGGAGAAATTCCGTAATTGATTTTTACAGTTTCATACCAATCATTTCTATCCGGTTTAGAAAGTCGTGAGCCATTCCCTGTCCATTTTGAAGGATTTTCATCAAATTTACGATCAGATAATAGATGCTTTTCACCCCCCAAAGGCTGAAAATCATCTAAAAAATCAGGCACTTGAAAAGGTTCATTTGGATTGTAATAAAAGTTGTTATTTACATCATACACCACTGTTTTATTATCATCAACACCAAAATCTTTTATACCTTCAGGATTTGTTAATCCTTGATAATTTCTGGCAACATGGTTGGGTACAATATCAATAATTACTTTCAATCCATTTTTATGAGTACGTTCAATTAACGATTCAAATTCTTGCAAACGATTTTCAACATTTTCAGCCAAATCAGGATTCACATTGTAATAATCTTTCACAGCATAAGGTGAACCTGCGCGTCCTTTTACCACATCTGGATCGTCATTTGAAATTCCGAATTCAGTGTAATCCGTAATCACATCATGATGAGGAACCCCTGTATACCAAATATGAGTTACTCCTAATTTTTTAATTTCAGTTAAGGCTTTGTCTGTAAAATCATTGAATTTTCCAACGCCATTTTCTTCAATAGTTCCCCATGGTTTGTTGGTGGAATTTGTGTTGCCAAATAATCGTGTAAACACCTGATAAACAACAACTTTTTTGTTTTTTTGATTTAAAACCATCTTTTTATCTACCTCTTTTTCTGATGAACAACTCCATAAAATCAATACAATTAATGCGGTTATTGTGTTTTTTTGTGTGTTCATGTTCCTCTTTATTTTAATGATACTTTTATTTTTAATTCTTTGCTAGGATTCCATTTTACGGGAATTGATAATGTATTATTTTCAATAGAAAATTGTTTTCTTTTTCCATTGATTTTAATCTTTTTAGGCTTCCAATCTATATTGTGAATAACCAACATAATTTCTTTTTCTGATGGATTCCACTGTTTTCCAAATTCGACTTCAAAATCAATCTCTAACCAACGTTTCAACTTTTCAGCTTCAAACTCTAGCAATTCATAATTCCCTTTTTCAAAAGCATTTTGAGTAATTCCATCATCATTGTACAATTCTGATTCACTGTCGTTCATAGAATCGTCATAATAATAATGAACAATTAATTGATTTCCAGCATAATCATCTGTAGTTTGCACTAATTTTGTCATCGGAATAAATGCGCCTGCTTTTACAAAAGTTGGGATGTTTTCCTCGTTTACAGTTACAATTTTAGTTTGTCCGCCAATAAATTTTTCATCTGTATAAAAATCAAACCAATTCGAATTTTTCGGAAAATATATTTCTTTTGATTTGACACTATCATTTAAAATAGGTGTAATTAAAAAATCATTTCCCCATAAATA
>JANREL010000052.1:25653-36739 GCA_030758355.1 Polaribacter sp. | reverse complement strand
AATAATTCCTCTAAAAATTCTCTTTTATTAGACAATCTTGGCACTTTGTGTTGACCCCCTAATTTGCCTTTTTTCTTTAGCCAATCATAAAATAACCCTTTTCTACCGACATTGACTTTTGGAAAAGCCAAGGTTAAATTATTATATCTTTTTGCTTCATAATCGGAATTTATTGATTTTAAGGCATTGTCTAATAATTCCGTAAAGTATAATAAATTTTCTGGAACATCCTTAAATTCTATCAGCCATTCATGACCACCACTATTTTTTCCTTCCATAAAAATGGGGGCTAATGTATAATCTGTTATGGTTGAGTTGGTTTTTTTACAAGCTAAATTCAAGGCATCTTCAACATTTTCGATATTCAATTCTTCACCAAAAACATTGATGTAATGTCTAGTTCTTCCTGTTATTTTTATTCTGTAAGGTTCTAAAGAAGTAAATTTGATGGTATCACCAATCATGTAGCGCCACAAACCTGCATTTGTGGTGATGATCAACCCATAATCCACCTCTTTTTTTACTTCGGATAAAGGAATAGCTTTTGAACTTTCTCCTTTATATTCGGTCATTGGAATGAATTCGTAAAAAATTCCATAATCTAACATTAATAATAATTCTTTAGAATTATTTTGATCCTGAATGGCAAAAAATCCTTCTGATGCATTGTACGTTTCGTAATATCTGAAATTCTTTTTTGGGATTAGTTTTTTGAATTGTTCTCTATATGGATTAAAATTGATACCTCCATGAAAATATACTTCTAAATTTGGCCAAACTTCTAGAATATTGTTTTTTCCTGTTCTGTCTAAAACTCTGTTCAATAAAACCAACATCCAACTTGGAACACCTACCAAACTAGTGATGTCTTCCTGAATAGTTTCTTCAATAATTGCTTCCAATTTAGTTTCCCATTCTGCCAATAATGCAGTTTCTTGCTTTGGAGCGGAACTAAAATCTGCCCAAAAAGGCAAATTCTCAGTAATGATTGCAGATAAATCACCAAAATAGGAATTGTTATCTTCGTAAATCGCTGAACTTCCTCCTAATTTCAATCCTTTTCCCGTAAATAATTGACTTTCTTCGTTGTTGGTAATGTATAAACACAACATGTCTTTGCCTGCTTTTAAATGGCAATACTCCAAAGCTTCATTACTTACAGGAATATATTTGCTTTTGGCATTCGTTGTTCCACTTGATTTTGCAAACCATTTTATGGGTGTTGGCCAAAATAAATTTTGCTCACCTTTTCTACAACGTTCAATCAAGGGTGCGATACTCTCATATTTTTGAATCGGAACTTTTTTTACAAAATCTTGATAGTTTTCAATTTCCGAAAATTGGCGTTCTTTTCCAAACTCCGTTTTTTTAGCACTGGTTACCAATTTCAACAATAATTCTTCCTGAACATCGATAGGGTACTTGAGAAATAAATCTATTTGATGAATGCGTTTTTTTAAAAACCAAGAAATAATAGAATTAACAATGAAGTTTGGCATAAGTTACCTTGTGATTTTTGTGTAGTTTTGTCAAGAGCTAAAATTACTAAAATTTGGTCATGAACTATCAAGGAGTCTTAAAAAAAATGAGAACGGAATATTTGGACGAGATTCAATATTTTTTAGACATGCAATCTGATTTTTTGCATGTAAATCAATTATTGAATATTACAATTTCGATTTCTTTTATCAAATATCAATGTTTGCAATGCGAATTAGAAAAACCAATTTACAGACAAGGTTTTTGTAAATCGTGCTTTTTTGAAACGCCAAATGCGGGCGATTGGATCATGAAACCTGAGTTGAGCAAAGCGCATTTAGGAATTGAAGATCGTGATTTAGCCTATGAAAAATCAGTTCAATTGCAACCACATATTGTGTATTTGGCAAACTCTAGCAACGTAAAAGTTGGCGTTACCAGAAAGCAACAAGTGCCCACAAGATGGATTGATCAAGGTGCACACGAGGCCATAGAGATAGTAGAAGTACCTAATAGATATTTAGCAGGAATTACAGAAGTTGCTTTAAAAGCGCATGTTGCTGACAAAACCAATTGGCGAAAAATGTTGCAAAATGATTGCAAAGACGAAGATTTAGTTGTGTGGAGAGATCAGCTAAAAAAATACATTCCCGCTGAAGTAATGCCTTATTTTATTGAAAATAACCAAGAAACACAGATTCATTTTCCAGTGTTGCAATATCCTGAAAAACCCAAAAGTTTGTCTTTAGAAAAAGAAAAAAAATTCTCTGGAAAATTAGTAGGTATCAAAGGTCAATATTTGATTTTTGAGGATGAAACCGTTTTTAATATCAGAGGAAATGAAGGTTTGGTAGTTGCGATAGAGTTTTAAAAAAGACTATTTGGATTGATTTACCAAACTTTCCAACACCATTTCTACACCAAAATCATCATTACTTTCTGTGATGAAATCAGCAATTTTTTTGATGTCTTCGTGCGCGTTTTTCATGGCAAAACTCATTCCAGCTTCTTGCATCATCTCAATATCATTGTGATAATCACCAAAGACCAAAGTTTCTTGTTTTGTAACATTCAAAAGTTTTTGAACGGCTTTTAAAGCATTGCCTTTGTTGGCTTTTTCATCAGAAATATCCAACCAATGTTGTCCAGAAATTTTTAATAAAACCTCGTTTTTAAAATCTTTCACTACAGGAAAAATAAACTTTTCTGAGGAGTCAAAATGATATACTGCAATCTTAAAAACAGGAATTGTTTTTGCAATTTCCATGACATCTTGCACTTGTTGAAAACTGTGATAATATTCTTGAAAAAGTGAGATAAAACGGTTGTCTTTGCTTTCGATATAGGCTGAATTATCACAACAAAGCACCATATTTGCTCCAGAAATTTTTCGTAAAACAGGAATCAGCTCTTGTACTTTTTTGGCGTCTAAAAAGTGTGAAAGTAAGGTGGTTTTTCCTTGTTTTACAACGCCACCATTTTCTGCAATCACATAAATTTGATCTTTGATAATATCTAATTTCGATACAATACTATTGTGTTGTCTGCCACTTGCAGCACAAAAACGAATGTTTTTTTCTTGCAATTTTTTAAAAAGCAAAAAGAATTGATCACTCACTTTTCCTTTGGAATTGAGCAATGTGCCATCCATATCAGAAACTACCAATTTTATATGGGAAAAATCCATCAATTATTTCGTAGAATCTCGGATTACCAAATCTGTTTTAATGACTTTAGTAGTAAAATCAGTCAATTTATTTTCCAATCTGTCAATCAAAATATTTGCTGCAGTTTCGCCCATCAATTCTCCATGTTGGCTAATTGTTGTCATTTTTGGACTTGAATGTCTTGCTAAAGTTCCGTTTGAAAATGCAATTACTGACATATCCTTAGGAATTTGATAGCCCAATTTCAGCGAAGCTTTCATTGATGCAACAGCAGCAGATTCACCTGTTGTAATGATACTATCTAATTTATTTTTTTTCAAGAAAGGCAATAAGATTTCTTCATATTTCTTATAATCTGTATCAATAATGTTGATAATGAAATCTTCATTGAATGGCAAGCCAACTGTTTCTAACCCTTTTTTATATCCTAAAAATCGTTGTTGCCCTATGTGTAAATTGCTTAATGTAGATACAAAACCTATTTTTTTATGACCACTTTTATACAAATGTTCTACTGTGTTTAATGCGCCATTAAAATCGTCAGTAATGATTTTATCACATTCAATGCTTGGTGCAACTCTGTCAAACATTACAATTGGAATTCCGTTTTCAATGGTTTCTTGAAAATGAGAAAAATTTGCATTGATTTCTGTTTCTTTTGACATTGAAAGGATAAATCCATCAATACTTCCGTTGGAAAGCATTTCAATAATTTCTAATTCTTTGTCATGGGATTCGTTTGATATACAGGTAATTACTTTATAACCTCTTTCTAAAGCCGTTTTTTCTATGCCATTAAAAACCTGTGCAAAAAAGTAATTTAACATGGTTGGAAGAATAATCCCAATGGTTTTTGTACTTCTGTTTTTTAAGCTTAGTGCATTAAAATTGGGTTTATAATTGTTTTCTTTCGCATATTTTTGAATTTTTTCTTTGGTAGCGTCACTAATTTCATAGCTATCATTCAAAGCTTTAGAAACGGTTGAAATAGAGACATTAAATTTTTTTGCAATGTCTTTAATTGTGAGTTTATTCATTAGAAAAAATTTTAAGCACGAATATATGAAAATAAATGTATTTTTTTAACAATTAAATATTAACGAATTGTTTTTTACTATCATAAATTATGAAAAAAAATAGCAAAATATATTGAAAAGCAACTAAAAATAAATTTTCATTCCAAGTAGAATTTGAATAAGCATGATAACTTAAAATGACAACAAACGACCAATAAATGGGAAATCTATACTTTGTAAAAATGCATAAAAGCAGAGGAGTTGCTACATACCAAGGATGTACAGTACTTGAAAAAAAATAATAAAAACTGATGCTAAAAAGCATAGAAATAAAAAGGTTTTCTATAGTATTATTTCTCCTGAAAAACCCAAGGATTAAAATGAAAACAACAGTGCATAATGCAGTTATTTTTCCAATAATTGAAATTTCGTTATAGCCGGTAATGAGATAGCCGATTTCTCTGAAAAGATAATAAAAACTCGCATTAAACTCGAAGGTTGTAAACCATAAACCGACTGATTTTGTATAGTTTGCAATTAAATTTTGGGATAGAAAAGGCGTAAATAATAATACAACAACACTTACAATTATTATGTAAAACATCGTCAATTTTCTAATATCTATTTTTTTTAAGAAACTTAGAAAATTTGTTGATTTATTTGAATTATACTCTGATTTCGTTGAAGTAAACCACCTTAAAAGCAAAGGTAAAAAGAGCAATGGAATCAGTTTTACAGAAATAGCACAACCCATAAAAACAGCTCCTAAAATCCATTTTTGTTGCTGTAATTTATAGAAACTAAGTGTCAAAAAGAATAACATGACAGGTTCAAAATGTAAATTTCCTGTCATTTCAATAATGATAAAAGGATTCAATGCATACCAAAAAATACTGTAATTGGGGAGATGTAATCTTTCTAATAATTTTTTCCCTATGAAAAGAATTCCAACATCTGCTAAAATAATTAGAATCCTCAATACAAGAATGCTTCCAAATATGGATTTATTAGCAAAAAGTGCTGCAATTAAAAATCCGAATTGATGAATTGGTGGGTAATTGGTAAAGTGACTTCCATTTAAAATTCCCATTCCATCATACAATGTTTTGGCATCATTTAATATAAATTGGTTGCTTTTTATAAAAGTTTCAGGTTTAGAAAGATATGGATTTAGTCCCTCAAAAATCATTCTACCATCCCAAATAAATCTGTAAAAATCTTGGGATAAACTAGGCGTTGCAAATAGAAAAATCAACTTGAAAAGAATTGAAATTCCGACCAAATACTTAAAAGAAAAAGATTGATTTTTTACTAAATAATAAAAACATCCAAAGAGAAAAATCCAGCAGAGAAGAAGTATTTCAAAAGAAGTTCTCTCTAAAAAATATGCAATAAAAACATAGTTAATAACGCTAGCAAAAACAACAAACCAATTTTTATGTTTGTTGAGAAAAGTCACTACGCTTTTGAAAAAATTGATTTAAAAAATACGTAAAAGTATCCAATAAATAGCATCAAATGGAATGGGAAAAGTCCGAAATCTCCCCCTTGATCACCAACAATAAAAGCGCTGTACATTCCAAAAACAAAGTAAAGTGCTAACAGACCTTCTAAAATCAAGTAAAATGAAGGTCTTTTCTTTATGTATTTATTGCTTTTCCAGCTATCTTTAAGTGTTAAAATATTGAATTTTGGAGTTCGTACAAATTCACTTTTTTTACCAATATGCCCCTCAATAACTGCAATTGTATTGTGTAATGAAAAACCCATTGCAATGGAAAAAAACGTAAAAAATGCACCAATGTAATTTATAAAATTTTTAAAACCACTCCCATAAAAGTTTTTATACATGAACCAATAGCAGACAAAAAATATGAGTGAACTTACAACGAAAAAGCTCATTATATAAAAATAAGGCTTCAAATGTGCATATTCGTTTTTGATATAAAGCATAGGAACACTCAATACGGAAACTAAAAAAATGAAAGTAAACATACTGCTATTCAGCAAATGTAATACGCTGTGTACCTTAGTTTTAAAAGTGCTATTTTTATTTAAAATAATGCGTTTAATCATTTTTTGAAAATTCTCAGCACCACCTTTATTCCATCTGAATTGTTGAGATCTTGCAGCGCTAATTACTACTGGAAGCTCAGCAGGAGTTTCTACTTTTTCTAAATATTTGAATTTCCAATTTTTGAATTGGGCTCTGTAACTTAAGTCTAAATCTTCTGTTAAAGTATCTCCTTCCCAGTTTCCAGCATCATAAATACATTCTTTTCTCCAAACGCCAGCAGTTCCATTAAAATTGATAAAATGTCCTTTGCTATTTCTTCCAACTTGTTCCAATGTAAAGTGTGCATCCAAAGCAAATGCTTGAATTTTTGTTAGTGTAGAATAATTTCGGTTGATATGACTCCATTTTGTCTGCACAACACCCAATTGTGGATCTTTAAAATAAGGAATCGTTTGATATAACCAGTCCTCTTTTGGTAAAAAATCGGCATCAAAAATAGCAATGAATTCACCTTTAGCTGTTTTTAAACCTTCCTTCAAAGCACCTGCTTTGAATCCTTGTCTATTTTCTCTTCTAATATGTTGAATGTCAATTCCTAAATCTTGAATAATTTTAACATGTTTGGCTGTTGTTTCTACAGATTCGTCCGTTGAATCATCTAAAACCTGAATTTCTAATTTATCTTTTGGATAGTCGATTTTTGCAATGTTTTCTAACAAACGTTCCATTACGTACAATTCGTTATAAACCGGTAATTGTATGGTTACGTATGGAATTTCATCAGGATTATTAAAGTCGAACTTTGGAGAATTGTCGGGTTTGTCCCGATACTTTAAATAATTAAAAAGTAAGTTTAATTGCGCAAGTGCATACATAAAAATAAGCAACAAGCTAATTGTATAAATAGTGATAATTAAAGACTCTATAAACATTATTTAAAACTATATTTAAAAATCCAACTTAGAATTTTTACTCCTGCAAATATACTACCTTTTACAGTTCCTGAAACTTTTGATGTTCCAATTCTGTTTCTATATTTCACAGGTATTTCTAAGTAACTCATTTTTTTTTTCAATACTTTTAGTTGCATTTCAACTGTCCAACCATAAGTTGTATCGGTCATTTTTAATGCTACTAATTTTTCATATTTTATGGCTCTAAAAGGACCTAAATCTGTAAATTTTGCCCCAAAAAATACCTTCATTAAATTTGTTGCTAACCAATTTCCAAAGATTTGTTGAGGTTTCATTGAGCCTGGCTCGCGCAATTCTTTTACACGGGCACCAATTACAAAATCAATATTTTCTTCAATAATTGGTTGTACAATTGATGTTAATTGTGTTGGATAATCTGAATAATCACCATCTAAAAAAACAACTATTGTTGGTTTGATTGTTTGATTTGCAATATAATTTAATCCTTTTAAACAAGCAAAACCATACCCTTTTTTAACTTCCTTTAAAACAGTTGCTCCAGCATTTTTTGCATTCTTTGCTGTTTCATCTGTTGAATTATTATCTATTACAATAATTTCGTCAACAATTTTTGGAACATCATTGATGACATTTGCAATAGAATTTTCTTCATTAAAAGCAGGAATTATTAACTTTATCAAGGACTTCATTTTATTATGTTCGTTCAATCAAAATTGATTTAATTATTAAAAATAAAATCAGTCAATGGGTTGTTTTATCCTACTTTAATTTCGGATGTAAAAGTATAAATATTTTTATCAAAAAATTAACTATTATATTTTCTTTTTTTAACATTTATTTTCTTTGATGTTGAAGTAAAATATTGAAAAAAATAAGTTTATAATGATTTTAACTTATTGATTATTAAGTAATTTAATTAAATCAATATCATTGCCTAGCAAAATTTCAGTTGGATTGATTCTTCCTTTTTCAGGACCATTTTCTAATTTTAAAACTCCTCTTGGGCAAACCGCACTACAAATTCCGCAACCTACACAACTAGAACGAACAATATTTTCTCCTTTTTGTGCATATGCTCTAACATCAATTCCTTGTTCGCAATAGGTGGAGCAATTGCCACACGAAATACATTGTCCGCCATTTGTAGTGATTCTAAATCTTGATTTAAAACGTTGTATAAATCCTAAATATGCTGCTAAAGGACACCCAAATCTGCACCAAACTCTGTTTCCAAAAATGGGATAAAATCCAGTACCAATAACTCCAGCAAACCAAGCTCCGATTAAAAAACTATACGCATCTTTTATCCATTGTGATTTGATTCCTAAAAAAGAGGAAGTTCCTGAAAAGTAACAATATAAAGTAACTATTGTCATCAATAATGAAAAAAGTAATACAGAGTGAATAAGCCATCGTTCAAATTTCCAAGCATTTAAACTTTTGTCAGAATGTTGTCTGTAAGGATCGCCTAAGGTTTCTGCTAAACCTCCACAGCCACAAACCCAAGAGCAATACCAACGTTTTCCAAAAAAGTAGACCATTACAGGAACAATAATGAGTGTTAAAATGATTCCCCAAACTAAAATAAATACACCAATTGCGCCACTACTTTGTAAACTTTTAATGTTCCATTCAAAGAAAAAATCATAATCTAACGGGAAAGCACTTTTAAAATCGTAGCCAGGCATGTTCAAACTTGTCATGATCTCTGGAATCAGAAAAGCAAATACAATTTGAAAAAATAATACAGATGTTGTTCTGACAATTTGGTATTTGTTATTTCGATATTTAATATACATTCTGATGCCCATTAAAATCATAATGACACAATATAAAAAACCATAGACAAACCATTGACTAGCATTTCCGCCATTTAAAACATTGCTAATTGGGTCAAAAATAAAGGTCCAATTCACCACATAATCAGGCATAAAATAGAGTAAAAGATAAAATACTACCAAATAAACGAGTACCAACCAAGCAATCCAACCTCTATTTGTTGAAGATTCAAAATAGATTCCATCATTTTTGATGCCTGGTTTTCCCAATAAACTAATATTTGGAAGAATAAAAAATAATGCTCCAAAAATTCCCAAACCAAATGTCAACCACCAAGCCAATTTTGGTTCTTCTTTAAAAAATCCTTTGCCAGCTTTTTTTGCCAAATCATAACTCAAAGAATGTGGTTTCCCAAAAACGGTGTATTGAAACTGTTCACTTTTTTTATCCCAATTTTTTTCTGAATTGTACTTGGAAATTAGTTCGTTATGATAATTGTTTGAGTTTTCAAAAGCTGCTCTTACTTTGCTTGAAAATTCGAAGATTGATAGTTTTTTATCTGTAACAATTGATTTTTTTAATTCTTCTTTAAGTCGTTCACTTTTATATCCTTTTTCAATAATATAGCTGTCTAATTCTTGCTTTGTAAAGTTAAAATAGCCAAAAAAAACAGCACTTGTAAAAATGCCAAAACCAACTAAGAAAATTACTAAACCTGAATATTTTATTGCTTTCATTTTATTATGCTTTGCTAAAAATTCGTTTCCAACTTTTCTTTTTCAATTGAATATTTGTACCCATTTCTTGATTGAATTTTGCGATAATTTCAGCTTCATGAACTTTGTAAAACTCGGGATCAAAATTGGCATCAGCTAAAAATTCTAGTACAAATGCTAACGATTTTTTTTCAGAAAGCCATCTGTCAAAAATTTCATGACGCATTCGAATTCCAAAAGTATTGATGCCTAAAAATTCATGTGAATTCTTGTCAAAAGAAATGGTAATGCATTTATTTTCTGAAGGATGTTGCCACTGAAAATGTGCTTCATTTTCAGCTTTATTTTTTTCACTAAAAACCCAACCATACGTTTGGTATTCAATGTCTAAAAACTTGGCAGAATTGAACCAATTTCCTGGTTTGTATTCCGTTTTATTGCCACAAATGGTTTGCGCTACAGTTTCGCCCATCATTCTTCCTGTGTACCAAACAGCTTCAATTGGTCTGCGATTTCCAATCGGATTTTTTTGTTCTGCACAATCGCCAATTGCAAATACATTTTTGATGTTGGTTTCTAAAAAACGATTCACCAAAACACCTTTATTAATCTCAATAGTACTTTCTTTTAAAAAATCGATATTTGGTGAAACTCCAGCAGTCAATCCAACAATATTACATGGAATTTCTTCATTTGTCCCTTCAATAATCACAGATTTTACGAGTCCATTTTCATCCGGAATAATTTCTTTTAAATTGGTATTTAAACGTAAATCTATGTGATGTTCTAATATATGTTTGTTGATCATTTCTGATTCTTGTGCTGGCAAAACTCCGTTCCAAAAACTATTTTCACGAACTAAAAAAGTCACTGGAATTTTTCTACTTCGCAACATTTCTGCCAATTCAATCCCAATCAAACCACCACCAACAATTACGGCTCTTTTACAAACTTTGTTATTTGGCGCAAATTTCTCCAAATTTTCTAAGTCTTGTTTGTGATACAATCCCATGACTCCATCTGAATTTTGACCTTTCCAGCCAAATTTATTGGGTTTTGAACCAGTAGCTATTATCAATTTATCATAAGAAATGGAAGTTTCATCTATTAAAAAGAGTTGTTTTTTATCAGTATCAATATTTGTTACAAATCCCTGTAATAAGTCAATCTTATTTTTTTTCCAAAACCAATTTTCGTATGGTTGTGTATGTTCAAATTTTAAATGGCCCATATATACATACATCAATGCTGTTCTTGAGAAAAAATACGGATGTTCTCCTGAAATAATCGTAATTTTTTTGTCGGATTTTTTTCTGATATGCCTTGCCGCAGTTACACCTGCAATGCCATTTCCAATAATAACAATGTGTTCCATAGTTTGTTGGTTGCTGTCAATTCTGTCGAAACGAAAGATAAGAACTTAATTTCGGAAGTCAACTTAGAATTAATTTAAATAGGAAATTCGATTTTATTTTAA
>JANREL010000052.1:0-25553 GCA_030758355.1 Polaribacter sp. | reverse complement strand
AATTTCGGAAGTCAACTTAGAATTAATTTAAATAGGAAATTCGATTTTATTTTAATATGATAAGGTGAACCAGATTTAAGATTTAAAATGTATCTTAGTGGGCACTGTGAGAAAAATTCTTTTTTTAGGGAATATTTTTATGTGTGCACTTTTTGCAAATTGTTACTATAAAAAAATCAATGTAGTTCGTTTTGTAGCTTTTAGAGGTGCTGACAATCAAACACATATTCTGCCTGTTATCTATGTAATTAGCAATAATCTTGCTTTTTTGCCATTTTGATTTATCCGTGATTTAGCTTCGCCAACAATCACTTTCAACAGTCAAAGAAACTGGTTTGGCGAGACTGAAAAAGGACTGATTCAATGTGCCTATGAGTTCAAAAAAAATAACATCAACATCATAGTAAGACCTCAAATTTGTCTTTGGCGTTGAGAATTTACAGGTTTGATAAAAATGAATTCTGAAGAAAATTGGCAGATTTTATAAAAACCTATGAAGGCTTTATCTTAACATATGCAAAATTTGTTGTAAAAATTATCAAAAAAATTATCCTAATTAATTATTTCAAAAACATGATAAATGTTCTGTTTTTGGTAAGGTAAAGCAGTTAATTTTAGATCATTAAAAAAATAAACCTTATGAAGAAAATTATTGTTCCAGTAGATTTTTCAGACCATTCATTATATGCACTCAAAACAGCTGCTTTATTAGCAGAAAAAAATGAGTCAACTATTTATGCCTTGCACATGTTGGATATGCAAGAAATGTCATTATCAGAAAGTGAAGTGTATTTGCACGAAAAAACAGCATTTTTCTTAAAATTGGCAGAAAAAAGATTTCATGATTTTTTGAAAAAAGATTTTTTGAATAATGTAAAAGTGGTTCCAATTATCAAACATTATAAAGTGTTTAAAGAAGTTGAAGCAGTTGCAGAGGAAATGAATGCTGATTTGATTGTTATGGGATCTCATGGAGCAAGTGGTTTCAAAGAATTTTTTGTTGGTTCAAATACTCAAAAAGTTATCAGACATGCAACTGTACCTGTTTTGGTTATCAAAAATGAAATGACAAATATTGATTTTATTGATATTGTAGTGGCAACAGATTTCTCAGAAGAAAGTATTCCTGCTTTTCATAAATTATTAAAAACGTTGGAGCCAATGAATGCCAAAAAACACATTGTATATGTAAATGCACCTTTTGATTCATTTAAAACAACTCCAGAAATGGATGCTTTAGCAGATAATTTTTTAATGAAATTAGAAGGAAATACGGATAGAAAAATCAACGTTCATTTTATTTGCGCAAGAACTATTATGAAAGGAATTTTAGATTTTTCCAATTCTGTTGGTGCCGATTTAATTGCTGTAATTACACATGGAAGAAAAGGTTTGGCACATTTTATTGAAGGAAGTGTTGCAGAAGATGTAACAAATCATGCTACTTTACCCATTATTTCATTTAAAATTTAACCTCATTATATTTCTGATAAGTGAAGAGAAGGAGTATTGTGAAAGGGAATCATTCAAATGTTTGATTCCCTTTTTTTATGAATTTGATGTTCGCTTTTTAAAGTTAAAATTGCTCAATTCTTTTCAAAAAAAAGTAGTTTTGTAAAAACACAACATCAAATGCGAACTTTTGCTATAGGAGATATCCATGGAGGTTTAAAAGCCTTATTACAAGTGCTCAATCAGCTTGAAATTACCGAAAATGATACCCTGATTTTTATGGGAGATTATGTGGATGGTTGGAGTGAATCTGCTCAAGTTTTGGAATTATTAATGCAACTTTCTCAAAAAATAAACTGTGTTTTTATCAAAGGGAATCATGATGTTTGGTGCGAAGATTGGTTAAAAAAGGGCACTGTAAATCGCTCTTGGTATATGCATGGAGGCAAAGAAACGATGGATAGTTATGAAGGTTTTTCAAGAAATGAAAGAATTCAACACCTTAAATTTTTTGAAACAATGCCTTTATATCATATTGATTCCCAAAACAGATTATTTATTCATGCTGGTTTTACGTCATTGTATGGAGTGCAAAGAGAATTGCATGAAGGTATTTTTAATACAGATCGTTCTTTGTGGGAAATGATTTTAGCCATGGATAAAAATCTTGAAAAATCATCTCCTTTTTTTCCAAAACGATTACAATTGTATCATGAAATTTACATTGGTCACACTCCTACTACAAATTATAATGAGCCTTTACCCATGAATTTTCATAATTTATGGAACATTGATACAGGTGCAGCATTCAAAGGAAAAATTACAGCCATCAATATTGATTCAAAAGAAATTTTTCAAAGCGAATCTCTACCTTCTTTATATCCAAACGAAAAAGGAAGGAATAAATAAAGTAAGAGCTTCTATTGTATAGGGTGCTATTGTTTAAGGGTTTGCTTACAGCTAAAGTAAAAATATTTAACACTGATTCAATACAATGGAAACACTTCAACTTTTAAGTATATTTACATTTTAAAAATCCATTCAAATGAAGAAAATAATAATTGCATTTTTATTTTTAAATACCTTTTTAGGAGGTAAAATTGTATCTCAAGAAAAAAAATCAGACTTAAGTATTAACTATGAAAAAATCACATTAAAAAATGGTTTAGATGTTGTTTTTCATGTAGATAAATCAGATCCTGTAGTGGCCGTAGAATTGATGGTTCATGTTGGTTCAGCAAGAGAAATTGAAGGTAGAACAGGTTTTGCACATTTATTTGAGCACTTACTATTCTTGGAATCTGAAAATTTAGGAAAAGGTGGATTAGACAAAATGACAGCAAGAATTGGTGGTTCAGGGGCAAATGGTTCTACATCTAGAGACCGAACAAATTATTTGCAAACTGTGCCAAAAGATGCTTTAGAGAAAATGATTTGGGCTGAAGCTGACAAAATGGGATGGTTTATCAATACGGTTACTGATCAAGTTTTAGCGAAAGAAAAGCAAGTAGTAAAAAACGAAAAAAGACAGAGTTATGACAACCGTCCTTATGGTCACAATCAATATGTAATCGATAAAAATTTATACCCTACAAATCATCCCTACAATTGGCAAGTGATTGGATCTTTAGAAGATTTACAAAATGCCACTTTAGATGATGTTAAAATGTTTTTTAAAAAATGGTATGTGCCAAACAATGCAACTTTGGTATTGTCTGGAGATTTTGATATCAAACAAGCTATAAAATGGGTGCATACATATTTTGATGAAATACCAAGAGGAAGTGAAATTCCTGAGTTGGATAAAAGACCAGGAAATATCCCTGAAACCAAGTTTTTATATTATGAAGATAATTTTGCAAGAGTTCCTCAATTAACCATGGTATGGCCGACAGTTGAATCGTATCACCCAGATTCATATGCATTAGAGGTGTTAACTGAGTATTTATCAAGTGGAAAATCAGCACCTTTAAATCAAGTTTTGGTGGATGATTTAAAACTGACTTCAAACACAAGTATGGGAAGTTATATTTCGGAATTAGCAGGGCAAACACAACTTTCTGTGAGAGCTTTTGATGGTGTAAAATTAGATTTAGTAAAAGCAGGAATTGAAAAAGCATTCGCGAAATTTGAAGCGGAAGGCATTTCTGATAAAGATTTGAATAGAATAAAAGCATCACAAGAAACCAACTTTTACAGTAGTTTATCAAGCGTTTTAGGCAAAGGAACAAGATTAGCATCATACAATACGTATACTGGAAATCCCGGTTTTGTAACACAAGATATCAATAATACGTTGGCGGTTACTAAAGAAGATGTACTGAATGTGTATAAAAAATACATCAAAAATAAAAATTACATTGCTACGAGTTTTGTGCCAAAAAACAAAGCTGATTTAGCACTTTCAAATGCTGTTTTGGCGGATGTTGTTGAAGAAAAAATTGTAATTGGTGCAGAAGAAAATTTTGATTCGAAAATAGAAGCAACTTACAATAAAACACCTTCAAAAATAAACAGAAGTGTTGAGCCTCCTTATGGAAAATCGTTGGAATTAAGCGTTCCTTCAGTTTATCAATCAAGCATGAAAAATGGTTTAAAAATCTACGGAATTGAAAATGATGAAGTGCCATTAGTGCGATTTAATTTGACAATTGATGGAGGACAATTATTGGAATCTGTGGATAAATTGGGTGTTGCAAATATGACAGCCAATTTGATGAACAAAGGCACCAAAAACAAAACGGTAAAACAGTTAGAAGAAGAAATTCAGGTGTTAGGAGCAAGCATTAATGCGAGTTCTGATACTGAAAACATCACCATTAATGGAATAACTTTGGCTAAAAATTACGACAAAACGATTGCTTTGGTCAAAGAAATATTACTCGAGCCAAGATTTGACGAAACAGAATTTGAATTGTTAAAAAAAGCAACTATTGCCAATTTACGTCAACAAGAAGCAAATCCGAATGCAGTTGCTGCAAATATTTATAATGAATTGATGTATGGCAAAGACAACATGCGATCAAAAAATAGTTTGGGAACGATTGCTTCTATCGAAAATATGACTCTGATAGATTTGAAAAACTTTTATACAAATTACATTTCTCCATCAGTGGCAAAAATGCTCGTTGTTGGAGATATTTCTCTGGATAAAGTTGTTACTTCTTTAGAAAGTTTAAACACAGATTGGTTGCCAAAAGAAGTTAAAATTCCTGAATATAAAACCCCAAACGCACCTGAAAAATCAGTTGTTTATTTTTACGACATTCCAAATGCAAAACAATCTGTATTACAGTTTGGAACGCCTGCTTTAGCTGCCACTGATGTTGATTTTTATCCTGCGAATGTAATGAATTACATTCTAGGCGGTGGAGGTTTTGCATCAAGATTAACACAAGAATTGCGTGAAGGCAAAGGATATACGTATGGAATTCGTTCTAATTTCTCAGGCTCAAAAGCGAAAGGACCATTTACGATTTCTAGTGGTGTAAGAACTAATGTAACATTAGAATCTGCGCAATTGATAAAGAAAATTTTAGAAGACTATCCAACAACTTTTTCAGATAAAGATTTAGAGACCACCAAAGGTTTTTTAATAAAAAGTAATGCACGCGCTTTTGAAACTTCGGGTGCAAAACTAAATATGTTATCTAATATTAGTGCTTATGGTTGGAATGCTGATTATATAAAAGACCGTGAAAAAGTGGTGAAAAATATGACCAAAGAGCGTATTTCAGCATTGGCAAACCAGTATGTAAATCCAAATAAAATGATTTGGTTGATTGTAGGTGATGCAGCAACTCAATTAGAACGCATGAAAGAATTGAGTTTTGGAGAAGTTATCTTGTTGAATAAAACTATTGATAAAATTAAAAATTGATAAAAATTTTTAAAAATAAAACCCTAGTTTAGGGTGGGATTTTCTATCTAATAATTCATAAAAAAATTAAAACAAAAAGAAAATAAACCAATTTCGTTTTATGAATCAAAAAGACAAACTTTTAGCTAATAGGATTTACCTTATTTTAGCGGCACTTTTTATAGCATCATTAGTAACTTCGAACTTAATTTTTCAAAAATTCTTTTTTTGGTATCCTTTCCAAATTGAAGTTTATGGTGTAAAACTTTTTGAAGTTTCCGTAGGTTTATTGCCTTATCCTTTGACTTTTTTAATTACCGATATTTTATCAGAAATTTACGGAAAACGGAAAGCTAATGAAGTGGTAATTGCCGGAATTTTCGCTTCTTTTTTCTCACTTTTGATAATTTATGTTTCTAAAGAAGTGCCAGCCACTTCTTGGTCGCAAGTAAATGACGGAATGTTTGTCAATGTTTTTGGAGCAGCACCTTTGGCAGTTTTAGCATCCATGATGGCGTATTTATTTGCACAGTTTATTGATATTAGAGTCTATCATTTTTGGAAAAACATTACGCAAGGAAAACATTTGTGGTTAAGAAATAATTTTTCTACTTTTTCTTCTCAATTCATTGATACTGCTACCGTTTTGATTTTATTATGTTCTTTCGGAATCATCAATTGGGATAAATTTTCGGGTCTGATGATTAGTGGAGTGGTTTTTAAAATTATGATTGCAATTTTAGACACTCCGTTTTTATACCTCTTTGTGTTCGCTTTTAGAAAACGCTTCAATCTAAAAGTAAATGAAGAAATTTTAGACTAATGGTGTAATTTTAGAAATATTATTGCGTCAATAAAAAATATTCAAATCATTTTATCAAATACATTTTATCAATTTCTTTCATAAAAACTATAATTCAAAAATCAATTCAAATTAAAATAAAAAAATGTCAAAAAATTATTACGATGCAGCCGATTTGCGAAAATTCGGAAAAATCACAGAATGGAATGAAGAATTAGGAGCTAAATTTTTCGATTATTATGGAAAAGTTTTTGAAGAAGGTTCACTGACAGCCCGAGAAAAATCCCTGATTGCTCTGGCTGTGGCTCATACTGAACAATGTCCTTATTGCATTGACGCGTATACAAAAGATGGTTTGCAAAAAGGCATCACCAAAGAGGAAATGATGGAAGCTGTGCATGTGGGTGCTGCAATCAAAAGTGGCGCAACGTTGGTGCATGGTGTTCAAATGATGAATATTGTAAATAAATTAGATTCTTAAAAATAGCATTCAGTAGTAGTTTTCAGAATTACATTTTACTGTTTTCGAAATCAAAAAAATGGCCACAAAATCATTAAAAGCGAGAAATAACGATATTGCAAATACGGAAAGGCAACTTGAAATTTTATCAAACGGAATTTTTGCCAATAGGGAATTACCTACTTTTGCGACCAAAATTAAAGAAACCAATCAGTTCCCATTACGTCCAAAAAAATTGGAAATTTTGCAAATCAATTTGGGCTATATGTGCAACCAAGTATGTGATCATTGTCATGTAGATGCAGGTCCAGATCGCAACGAAATCATGACGATTGAAACTATGAATCACTGTTTGGAAGTTATAAATAAAACAGGCGCTCAAACGTTAGATTTAACTGGTGGAGCACCAGAAATGAATCCAAATTTCAGATGGTTTGTAGAAGAAGCATCCAAAAGAGGCATCAAAGATTTTATTGTGCGATCGAATTTAACCATCATCAAAGCCAATAAAAAATACCATGATTTGCCTGATTTCTTTAAAAAACACGGGGTGCATGTGGTGTCTTCTTTGCCACATTATACCAAAGGAAAAACTGATAAACAAAGAGGTAATGGTGTTTTTGACAAATCAATTGAAGCATTAAAATCTTTAAATAAAGTTGGATATGGAATGCCAAATTCTGACTTGAGATTAGATTTGGTGTACAATCCTTCAGGTGCATTTTTACCGGGAAATCAACAAGCCCTCGAGCAAGATTTTAAAAAAGCGTTGAAAGCCGATTTTGACATCAATTTTCATAATTTATTTGCAATTACCAATTTACCCATCAGTCGTTTTTTAGATTATTTGATTGCCTCCGAAAATTATGATGATTATATGACAGCTTTGGTGGATGCTTATAATCCTGTTGCTGTTCAAAATGTGATGTGTACCAATACCATTTCTGTAAGTTGGGATGGCTTTTTATACGATTGCGATTTCAATCAAATGTTGAATTTGAAAGTTGCCAGTAACGTGCAGCACATTTCAGACTATCATGAAGAATTATTGCAAAATAGAAACATTGTCATCAATCAACATTGTTTTGGTTGCACAGCAGGTGCAGGAAGCAGTTGTCAAGGAGTAGTAGCGTAATAAGCTGTTTTAACAAAGGGTTAAAACCCCTTGTCATAAAAAAAAATAAAAAATATGAGTTATTTACAAACGACCAAAAATGTCTATAAAGAAGCAGCATTAACACCAGATGTTGGTTTGTGCTGCACTACCAATCCAATTTGGGAATTACCAGGATTGAAAATACCCAAAATCATGCAAGAAATGAATTACGGTTGTGGTTCTACAGTTCATGCAAGAGATTTGACTAACAATCCAAAAATGTTGTATGTTGGTGTTGGTGGAGGTATGGAATTGTTGCAGTTTGCTTATTTCAATAGACAAAAGGGAGGTGTTATTGGGTTAGATGTGGTAGATGAAATGTTAGAAGCTTCGCGCAAAAACTTTTTGGAAGCGGAAAAAATGAATCCATGGTTTCAAAGTGATTTTGTTGATTTACGAAAAGGAGATGCTATGGATTTACCTGTGGAAAGCAACTCTATTGATGTAGCAGCTCAAAACTGCTTGTTCAATATTTTTAAATCCGACGATTTAAAAAAAGCAATTGCTGAAATGTACAGAGTGTTAAAACCTCATGGACGTTTGGTGATGAGCGATCCAACTTGTGAACAAGGAATGAATGACGAACTTAGAAATGACGAACGTTTGAGAGCTTTGTGTTTGAGCGGAAGTTTGTCAATCGCCAATTATGTAAAAGCTCTGACAGATGCTGGTTTTGGAACAATCGAAATCAGAGCTAGAAAACCATATCGAATTTTAGATCCAAAAAACTATCCAACTGACGAATTGATTTATATTGAATCTATTGAAGTTGCGGCCATCAAAGACCCAATGCCTGCTGATGGTCCATGTATTTTTACTGGAAAAGCAGCCATTTATTATGGTGATGAAACTTATTTTGATGACAAATCAGGACATGTGTTGATGAAAAATCAGCCATTGGCAATTTGTGATAAAACTGCAAACGCGTTGCAAAATTTAGGCAGAAATGATATTTTTATTTCTACTTCTACGTTTCATTATGATGGTGGGGGCTGTTGTTAATAAGTACTTTTTAGTGAAATAATGATTTATGAAGACTAAAAATTGCATTCTTATTTTTACTAGAAATCTTAAATTAGGCAAGGTAAAAACACGTTTGGCAAAAACCATTGGTGATGAAAAAGCATTGGAAATCTATCAATTTTTAGTGCAAAAGACCAAAGAAATTTCAGATCAAGTTCAAGTAAAAAAAAGAGTATATTATGATCAATCAATTCCAGAAAATGACTTTTGGAATTCAGAAGATTATCAAAAATTTCTTCAAAAAGGAACTGATTTAGGCAGCAGAATGTATCAAGCATTTTTGCAAACTTTTCAATCTGATTTTGAAAAAGTTATCATTATTGGAAGCGATTTGTACGATCTAACGCCAAAAATAATTTCAGAAGCTTTTCAAGAATTAGACAAAAATGATGTAGTGATTGGACCTGCAGAAGATGGTGGTTATTACTTATTAGGTATGAAAGTTTTGCATCCACCCATTTTTAAAAACAAAAATTGGGGAACAGATTCTGTAAGAAAAGAGACTTTAGCTGATTTGAAAGAAAAAAAAGTATTTTTGTTAGAAGAATTGAATGATGTAGATATTTTTGAAGATATCCAAGATCATCCTGCATTTCAGCATTTTTTAAAAGATTTATAAATATGGGTAAGCAAAATCAATTACTAGAAACCATCAATTTTTTAATAAAAAAAGGCTTCACAAACCCTGAAGTTGGAATTGTTTTAGGTACAGGTTTGGGAAATTTAGTTCACGAAATTGATACCGAAAAAGAAATTGCGTATGCTGATATTCCAAATTTCCCAGTGGCAACTGTTGAGTTTCATTCTGGGAAATTGATTTACGGAACCTTATTAGGGAAAAAAGTAATTGTCATGTCTGGCAGATTTCATCTGTACGAAGGCTATAACGCTTGGGAAGTTACTTACGGAATCAGAACATTGCATGGTTTAGGAATCAAAAATTTATTAATTTCAAACGCAGCTGGAGCCATCAATTTGACCTATAAAAAAGGAGATTTAATGCTGATTGAAGATCATATCAATTTGCAAGGAAACTCCCCTTTGGCATTCAAAGGAGCCAATTCTTTTGGAAATATTTTTGTGGATTTATTGGAACCGTATTCAAAAAATCTCAATCAAAAAATAAAAGAGATTGCTCAAAAAAACAACATTTTATTGCATGAAGGAATTTATGCAGCTGTTTTAGGACCGCAATTGGAAACCAGAGCAGAATATAGAATGTTGCAAATTTTAGAAGCAGATGCAGTTGGCATGAGTACGGCTCCTGAAGTAATTGTAGCCAAACAATTGAATTTGCCATGTGCAGCCATTTCTGTATTGACAGATGAATGTGATCCAAAAAACTTACAACCTGTCAACATTGCCCAAATTATTGCCATTGCTGGTGAAGCTGAGCCAAAAATGATTGCGTTGTTTAAGGGAGTTATTGAGTTTTTGTAGAGTCAAAAAATTAACATTTCCTAAAATTTAGAATTTCTAAAAACATCGTATTTTTGTATTTGTAAAAAAGGTTTTAACTTCATGGAAAAATACTTAGAAACCATCAAAAGTTCATACACAGGTTACTGGAATTACATCCAAAAATCAGTGTTGATGGAACTAAATTGGGAGAACTATTTTTATGGATTGATAATGATTTCACTGATTGTTTGGGGTTTGGAAATCTTTTTTCCTTGGCGAAAAAATCAACCCATTATTCGCAAAGACTTTTGGTTGGATACGTTTTACATGTTTTTCAATTTCTTTTTATTGAATCTCATAGTGTTGATTGCGCTTTCCAATACAGCAGCACTTTTTTTCAATGATGGTTTAGCAATTGTGAATCTTTCAATTGCTAATTTTCAGTTGTTTGATATTGATACATTTCCATATTGGGCTCGTTTATTGGTGTTTTTTGTCATCATCGATTTTGTGCAATGGTTCACACACACCTTACTTCACAAATACCAATTTTTATGGAATTTCCACAAAGTGCATCACTCTGTAAAACAAATGGGTTTTGCAGCGCATTTGCGTTATCATTGGATGGAACCTGTGTTTTATAAATCTATGAAATATATTCCTTTGGCGATTATGGGCGGATTTTCTGCGCAAGATGTTGCTATTGTTCACTTTTTTAATATTGCCATTGGTCATTTAAATCACGCCAATATCAATTGGGATTATGGATATTTGAAGTATATTCTGAACAATCCAAAAATGCACATTTGGCATCATGCTAGAGAATTGCCTAAAGGAAGAAAAAACGGTGTAAATTTTGGAATTACGCTAAGCATTTGGGATTATATTTTCAAAACCAATTACATACCATACTCAGGTCGCGATATTGAATTAGGTTTTGAAGGCGATGAAGAATTTCCAAAAGATTTCATCAAGCAAGAGTTGTATCCACTCGTAAAAAAGTAATTTTACAGGAGCTATTTTCTGCTGGTCGTTTTAAATGCATAACAAAAACATCATTTTTGTAAGTCTTTTTTTTGACTTTTTTAGTCACCCTCAAAAGTCAACAAAAATTAAATCTTCTTGTTTTACTGGCTTTTTACTTCCATCAGGGCTAAAAATTCATTTATACTCCAAATGCATAAATTGAAGAAATCCCTAAATTATTTGTAAAAGAAATCAAATTATAAGCAAAAAATCAATCTCATAAAATTCCTTATTTTTGCCACTCAAATCATTAATAAATTTTATATGAAAGCATATATTTTTCCAGGTCAAGGAGCTCAATTTTCAGGAATGGGATTGGATTTATACGAAAAATTTGCCTTAGCAAAAGACTATTTTGAAAAAGCCAACCACATTTTAGGGTTCTCAATTTCAGAGATCATGTTTGCTGGAACTGCTGAGCAACTCAAAGAAACTAAAGTTACACAGCCTGCTATTTTTTTACACTCTGTGATTTTAGCAAAAGTGTTGGGCGATTCTTTTCAACCAGAAATGGTTGCAGGTCATTCTTTAGGAGAACTTTCTGCATTGGTTGCAAACGGCGTTTTAACTTTTGAAGACGGTTTGACCTTAGTTTCAAAACGTGCATTAGCCATGCAAAAAGCCTGTGAAATTGTACCCTCAACCATGGCTGCTGTTTTGGGTTTAGAAGATGCTGTTGTGGAAGAAATTTGTGCTACCATTGATGGAGTTGTAGTGGCTGCAAACTACAATTGCCCAGGACAATTAGTGATTTCTGGAGAAACTTCCGCAGTTGACAAAGCTTGTGTAGCTTTGACTGCAAAAGGGGCAAAAAGAGCTTTATTATTGCCAGTTGGAGGTGCATTTCATTCACCAATGATGGAGCCTGCAAGAGAAGAATTGGCTGCTGCCATTGAAGCAACGCATTTTTCAATTCCTTCCTGTCCTGTGTATCAAAATGTAACTGCAAATGCAGTAACAAATCCTGCTGAGATCAAAAAAAATCTGATGATTCAGTTGACTGCTCCTGTAAAATGGACACAATCTGTGCAACAAATGATTGCTGACGGTGCAACTGAATTTATTGAAGTTGGTCCTGGAAATGTGTTGCAAGGTTTGGTCAAAAAGATTGATAGAACTGTTGTTACAGATAGTGCTAGTGCATAAAAGAGTTTTTTTTAGTCCTTTTATTCCTCTTTAATGCTATATTTTCACAGTTATATTTTTTAAAATACATTAATTTAAGTTTCTTTGTTTTAGATAATCTAAATCAACATTAAAAACAGACATCATGAAAAACATTTTTAATAAGTTTTTGCTATTATTTACTTTGATAAGTTCACTAATTTTTATGAATTGTGAAAACTCAAATGAACTTTCATCAGAACTTACAATTCAACAAAAAGTAGTTTTGCTTGAGGGAACTGAATGGCTTTTGAAAGGTTTTGAAGATAGCGTAATGCATACTTTTAAAGATGGAAAACAATTCACCTACTATGGTACAAATTCCGTTTTTTCAAAAGATCCAATCCCCGGAACTTTCGATTATACAATTACTGGAAATTTACTAACGATAGATTTACATTTCGGAAATATAAAATCTTATGAAATTGAGTTTTCTTGCAATAATACCATTGTAAAGTTTTATGAAAATGGAGAACTAAACAAAATACTTTATAACAAAGGTTCAAATTATAAATCTTGTTTGTAGATAATTTTTTAAATCTAATAAAGATCTTTTTGTATTTTATATAGATTACAATTTCTGTAAAACAAGAATAAACGTAAATTTGCATCCTTTAAACACAAAGATGATGCAATACAATCACCAAGAAATAGAAAAAAAATGGCAAAAATTTTGGGCTGAAAATCAAACTTTTAAAGCTAGTAATTCTTCTCATTTACCAAAATATTATGTGTTGGACATGTTTCCTTATCCCTCCGGGGCTGGTTTGCACGTGGGACATCCTTTAGGCTATATCGCTAGTGATATTTATGCACGTTACAAACGTCATAAAGGGTTCAATGTATTGCATCCTCAAGGTTATGATTCTTTTGGTTTGCCAGCAGAACAATATGCGATTCAAACGGGTCAACATCCTTCTAAAACAACTGAGGAAAATATAAAAACATACAGAAGACAACTTGATAAAATTGGGTTTTCTTTTGATTGGGATAGAGAAGTTCAAACTTCAAATCCTGAATACTATAAGTGGACACAATGGATTTTTATTCAATTATTCAATTCTTGGTACAATAAAAATACTGATAAAGCAGAGGATATTTCAACCTTGATTACCATTTTTGAAAATGAAGGAAATGTGAATGTAAATGCAGTTTGCGACACAGAAACTCCTGAATTTTCCTGTGAGGATTGGAAACAATTTTCAGAAAAAGAACAACAACAAATATTGTTGAAATATAGGTTGTCATATTTGTCAGATACTGAAGTAAATTGGTGTCCAGTTTTAGGAACGGTTTTAGCAAATGACGAAATTGTAAATGGCGTTTCAGAACGGGGTGGATATCCTGTAATTCGAAAAAAAATGACACAATGGTCTATGCGAATTTCGGCCTATGCACAACGTTTGTTAGATGGTTTGTCAACCATTGACTGGCCTCAACCGTTAAAAGATTCGCAAGCCAATTGGATTGGTCGCTCACAAGGAGCAATGGTTGAATTCAAAATTCAAAATTCAGAATTCAAGATTCAAGTTTTCACAACTAGACCAGATACTATTTTCGGTGTTTCGTTTATGACCTTAGCTCCTGAACACCAATTAGTTTTGCAAATCACAACTCCAGAGCAAAAAGTGGCTGTTGAAGCTTACATTGAAAGCACTGCTAAACGTTCAGAACGCGATAGAATGGCTGATATAAAAACCATTTCTGGAGTATTTACAGGTGCTTTTGCAGAACATCCTTTTACTAAAAAACCGATTCCAATTTGGATTGGCGATTATGTTTTGGCAGGTTATGGAACGGGAGCTGTAATGGCTGTGCCTTGTGGCGATCAACGTGATTATGATTTTGCTAAACATTTCGGAATTGAAATTCCTAATATTTTTGAAAATGAAGATATTTCTGAAGCTGCGCATGCAGATAAAGAAGGAACTGTCATCGCAAATTCTGATTTTTTATCTGGTTTGTCGTACAAAAAAGCACTTCAAAAAGCGATTGAAGCTCTAGAAGAAAAAGGATATGGCTATGGAAAAATAAATTACAGGTTACGAGATGCAGTTTTTAGCAGACAACGTTATTGGGGCGAACCTTTTCCTGTGTATTACAAAGACGGAATGCCACAAATGATTGACAAAAATCACTTGCCAATTGTATTGCCAGAAGTGGAAAAATACTTGCCAACAGAAGATGGAAAACCGCCTTTAGGAAATGCCGAAGTTTGGGCTTGGGACACCAAAAAGAGTTCAGTTGTTAGCAACCTTTTGATTGATAATGAAACCATTTTTCCTTTAGAACTGAATACTATGCCTGGTTGGGCAGGCAGTTCTTGGTATTTCAATCGTTATATGGATGCTAAAAATGCCAATGAATTTGCAAGCAAAGAAGCCTTAAATTATTGGAAAGAAGTTGATTTATACATTGGTGGCTCAGAACACGCAACAGGTCATTTATTGTATGCTCGTTTTTGGCAAAAATTTTTATTTGATAAAGGTTTTGTTCCTGTGGACGAATTTGCGAAAAAACTCATCAACCAAGGAATGATTTTGGGGGAGAGTGCTTTTGTTTTTAAAGCAACTACTTTTGTTAAAAATGGATGTGATATAGACAAATCAAATGATCACGTTATTGAAAAAATTCCAACAGTTTTTGTTTCTAGAAACCTTTTTACTTCTGATAACGAGTTTGAAACTGTTGTAAAAGAATATCTATTAGATAAAAAATTATTAAATCCGAATTTTGTTGATTTGGTACTGATTACAAAAACGCCTTTACACTCAGATGTCTCACTTGTAAATTCATCAAACGAATTAGATATAGAAGGTTTTAAAAATTGGAGAACTGAATTTAAAGATTCAATATTCATAACAGAAGAAGATGGCACTTTTAAAGCTTCTAGAGAAGTAGAAAAAATGTCCAAATCCAAATACAACGTAGTCAATCCTGATGAAATTTGTGAGGAATATGGTGCTGATGCTTTGCGTTTGTTCGAAATGTTTTTGGGGCCTTTAGAGCAAACCAAACCCTGGAAAACTTCAGGAATTTCAGGGGTGTATTCTTTTTTGAAAAAATTGTGGAAATTGTTTTATAAAGAAGATTTATTATTGATTTCTGATGAGAATCCAACTTCAGAAGAATTTAAAACCCTTCATAAAATCATCAAAAAAGCTACGGAAGATATTGAGAACTTTTCTTTCAATACCTCTGTGGCAAGTTTTATGATTGCCGTAAATGAGTTGACTGCTTTGCAATGCAACAAACGTCTAATTTTAGAGCCATTATTGATTTTAATTTCGCCTTATGCTCCTCATATTGCAGAAGAATTGTGGCGTCAATTAGGCCATCAAAACAGTATTTCAACGGCTGAATTTCCGATTTTTGAGGAAAAATACTTGATAGAAAGCACAAAAAACTATCCTATTTCTTTCAATGGAAAAATGCGTTTTACGCTTGAACTTTCTTTAGATTTATCACTTTCAGAAATTGAAAAAGCCGTATTGAATCATGAAAAAACAATGGCACAATTGCAAGGTAAACTGCCTAAAAAAGTAATTATTGTGCCTGGTAAAATTGTCAATATTGTAGAATAATTTTTCAATTGAACTAAAATAACCTTTACCTGCAAATTTCAAATTAATTGGATTTGCAGGTTTTTTTTATTTCTTTTAGGATTTTTTTGATTGAAATTATAAGAATAAAGACTTATTTTTGATAAAATTAATCACCTATGAATACTACTAGACAAAACGGAAGTCTATACACCCATATTCAAAATAAGATTGCTACTGTTGAATTCGGACATCCTGCTAGCAATTCTTTTCCAAGTGAATTATTAGCGCGCTTAACGAATGAACTAAATTCACTCTCAAAAAATCAAGAAGTTTCTATCATCATATTAAAATCAGAAGGAGAAAAAGTCTTTTGTGCAGGTGCTTCATTTGATGAACTAGTTGCTATTAAAAATTTAGAAGAAGGAAAACGTTTTTTCTCAGGCTTTGCCAATGTGATCAATGCCATGAGAACTTGTGAAAAATTGATTATTTGCCGTGTTCAAGGAAAAACTGTTGGAGGTGGAGTTGGTTTGTTGGCAGCTTGTGATTATGTTTTGGCAACTGAACAAGCAGCCATTAAATTATCAGAAATCAGTATTGGAATTGGGCCATTTGTAATTGCGCCACCCATTGAACGCAAAATGGGTTTGGCGGCTTTATCTGAATTGACCTTAGATGCTACTTCATGGAAAAATGCCTACTGGGCAAAAGAAAAAGGGTTGTATGCAAATGTTTTTGAGACCCTCAAAGAGTTGGATGATGAGGTTCAATTATTGGCTTCGAAATTAGTATCATATAATCCGGATTCATTGAGAGCAATCAAAAAAGTTTTCTGGCAAAACACGAATCATTGGAATGAATTGTTGATGGAAAGAGCTGAAATAACTGGAAAATTGGTGTTGTCGGATTTTACCAAAAATGCTTTGGCAAACTTCTCAAATAAATAATTATGAAAATCATTGCAACCAATTTAGGCGAACCTAAAGAAATCGTCTACAAGAACAAAAAAGTGACTACCGGAATTTTTAAATTTCCAGTAAACGTTCCTATTTTTTTAGATGCTGAAAAAGTTAAAAATGATGCTATTTGCGATACCAAATGGCATGGGGGAGTTCTGCAAGCTGTCTATGCATATTCAGCGAAACACTATGATTTTTTTAAACCAAATTTCCCAGAATTGGATTGGCAATTTGGCATATTTGGAGAAAATCTCACTGTGGATGATTTAGACGAAACCAACATTCATGTGGGTGATACTTTTAATGTTGGAGAAGCGATTCTGGAAGCCACTTTGCAACGAAATCCTTGTTATAAATTGGGTGTTCGTTTCAATGATATGAAAATCGTAAAACAATTATGGAACACTACTTTTTGTGGTGTCTATTTTAAAGTAATACAAACTGGTTTTGTAAAAGTTGGTGATGAATTTCAGTTATTACAATCAAATAAACAAAATCCAACTATCGCAGATTTATATCAAAAAGAAAAATTAGTAAAAAGCTTGTAAATTAGAAAACGATACAGCTTATTCCAAAACCTCAAAAACTTCCTGTTTTTAAATCAAATTAACTTTTAAAACTAAAAAATTTCACAATATTTAAAATAGTGTTTAAAATCAAACTTTTTAAAAAATAATTTATTTTTGATAGGTTTACTTTTAAATAAGTAATATATTTGCGTGTGATTTTTAATTAGATCACACTTTTTCTTTTTCATAGCAATTTTCCCACTCAATTTATTGAGTGGGTTTTTTTTGTTATATATAGGTTAAAATATATGGTATTTTCATATTTATCAAATATCTTTGCATTCGATTTGAAAACGTATGGATTCTACTGTAATAACAGAAACTAAACTCATTAAAAACACACTATTAGCAGATCTTAAGCAGCTCACAAAAATGGGTTTGTCTTTAAGTGTCGTTTTTTCTTCTGTTGCAGGATATTTTTTAGCAGTGGATACGGTTCATTTCCCTACGGTTTTATTGCTTGCTTTGGGTGGATATTTTATGGTGGGTGCTTCTAATGCTTTCAATCAAGTTATTGAAAAAGAACCTGATGCGTTGATGCAACGCACTAAAAATAGACCGTTACCAACGCAACGAATGAGTGTACATGTTGCCATGACAATTGCGATTGTATTTACACTTTTGGGAATTGCAATTTTATACAGTATCAATCCAAAAACAGCACTTTTTGGAGCAATCTCAATCTTTTTATACACAAGTGTATACACGCCATTAAAACCAATAACTCCATTGTCTGTTTTTGTGGGTGCAGTTCCTGGAGCCATTCCTTTTATGTTGGGTTGGGTTGCTGCCACAAATAACTTTGGGATTGAAGCAGGAATGTTATTTATGATTCAGTTTTTTTGGCAATTTCCACATTTTTGGGCAATTGGTTGGCTGCAATTTGAAGAATATCAAAAAGCAGGTTTTAACATGCTTCCTATGAATACTAAAGACAAAGGAGCCGTAAAACAAATTATTTTATATACTGCAATCATGATTTTGGTGTCTATAATTCCTGTTTTAAAATTAACAGGTGCTTTTTATATTCATCCAGTAACTGCTATAATTGTTGCGATTTTAGGATTAATAATGTTGTTTTATGCCCTGAAATTGCACAAATCTCAAGAAAATTCAGATGCAAGAAAATTGATGTTGGCGAGTGTTTTATACATCACTTTGGTTCAAGTTGTATACGTAGTAGATAAATTTTTACATTAAAATATGGTTCAAGAACAAGTATTAAGAAATGAGTATGTAGCAGCAAAAAAGAAATCTGCCAAACCAATGTTATGGATTTCCATGATTAGTATGGTGATGTTTTTTGCTGGATTGACGAGCGCGTATGTGATTAGTATGAAACGCGAAGATTGGGTTTCTTTTGATTTACCAAATGCTTTTTATATCAGCACTTTGCTGATTGTAATGAGTAGTTTATCATTGATGTTGTCACAGTATTTTTTAAAAAATAGCAAAAGACCATTATCTTTAATTCTAGCTGTAACAGCATTATTATTAGGGATTGGATTTGTTTGGCAACAATATGTTGGCTTTAACGAGCTGAAAAGTGTTGGATTGTTTTTTACAGGTCCAGAAAGCACTGTTTCTACATCCTTCATCATCGGTATTACATTTATGCACGTTTTGCATTTGCTTGCTGGGATTGTAGTACTTTTTGTTGTTATTTATAATCATTTTAAATATAAATACAAACCAAATGATTTGCTAGGTTTTGAGCTAGGTGCTATCTTTTGGCACTTTGTAGATGTATTATGGATTTATTTAATTTTGTTTTTCTATTTTATTAGGTGATAAAAAAAGTTTAATTTTGGCGAACAAAAATCAAATATAAAATTAACAGACTCATAATTTATGGAAGCAAATATTGCTATACCTTCTGACAGTAAAGAAACTTGGAGTGGTGGTGGAGTTAGACCATTTGGTGCAAGTTATGGTAAAATGATGATGTGGTTTTTTATCCTTTCAGATGCGTTGACATTCTCAGGATTTTTAGCTGCTTATGGTTTAACACGATTCAAGTTTATTGATTCTTGGCCAATTGCTGACGAGGTTTTTACGCACGTTCCTTTTATTCACGGAGATTACCCAATGTACTATGTGGCTTTTATGACATTTGTACTGATTTTTTCTTCAGTTACAATGGTATTGGCTGTTGATGCGGGTCATCAAATGAAAAAAAACAAAGTAACTTGGTATTTATTTGCAACTATTATTGGAGGTCTTATTTTCGTTGGATCGCAAGCTTGGGAGTGGAATACATTCATTAACGGATCTTACGGCGCAATTAAAACTTCGGATGATAAAATTTTACAATTTGTAAAAGACGGACATCAAGTAGGTTTTGCTGATTTTGTTGTTGGTGATAGAGGAGATGAAAGAGTTACGCATACAAAGAAAAACGGTTTGTGGTTTGTAAGTGGACAAACAGTTGCTGATTATTCTGTAAATCAAGTGATTGAATCTTACAAAGCAGATCCTTCAATCCAAATTAAAAGCGAATTGATTGATACAGGTAAAAAACAAAAAGTTGTTTTATCTCGTGAAGAAGGTTTAGAGCAGTTGCTAAAAGGAACTCAAATTGTAGAAGGTGCAAACCTACAAGTAAATGAATATGGAAACACGATTTTCGCAAATTTCTTTTTCTTCATTACTGGTTTTCACGGTTTTCACGTTTTCTCTGGAATCTTAATCAATATCATTATTTTCTTCAATGTAATTTTAGGAACCTATGAGAAAAGAGGAAGCTATGAAATGGTTGAAAAAGTTGGATTGTATTGGCACTTTGTAGATTTGGTTTGGGTATTCGTATTCACATTTTTCTATTTGGTATAATTTTAAAAAAAACAATATATAAAATGGCACACGCACACGAATCGAATGTAAAGAGAATATGGAATGTATTCTTTATCTTGTCTGTTATCACAATTGTTGAGGTTTTTTTAGGAATTTACAAACCTGCAGGTCTACACTTAACAAACTTTTTAGGAACGAGTCCTTTAAACTGGATTTTCATCATTTTGACATTGGCAAAAGCTTACGGAATTACTTGGGCATTTATGCACATGGAAGGAGAAAAAAAATGGTTCAGAAGATCGATTGTTTGGACTGCAGTTTTCTTAATCTGCTATTTGGTAACCTTACTTTTATTAGAAGGAGGTTATTTATTTGACACACTAGGACCATTAGTACAATGGTAATTACATATTAAATTAGGTGGTTTTAACCACCTTTTTTTTACTGATAACATTACATTTTTAGCAACATGAAATTCCTTACAAAAAAAAGAGTCGTATTGTTTTTGTTGTTTATTTTTCCATTAATCTGTTTTCTAATCCTTTCTACTGGAAAAAATAACTTTACAAAATTACCAATATTGACCCAAAATATTATTGATATAACAGAAATAGATTCTTCAAAAACTGTCACTTTAAAAGACAATGTTTCTGTAGTTTGTTTTATTGGAGATGATGTAGCTATAAGCAAATCAAGATTATTAAACTTAAATGAAAAGATTTACAAAAAGTTTATCGATTTCAAGAAGTTTCAAATCATTGCAATCTATCCATCAGAAAAAGAAGTAGTAGTTGCTGAATTGAAAAAACAAATTGCTGCTTTTACGGACATGAAAAACTGGAAATTTATTCCAGTTCAAAAAGAGTTGATTCCTGTGTTTTATGAAAGTTTGTCCGTAAATGAGCCACTTCAAAAATATGGTTCATCCAAAGCTTTTATCATTGACAAAGACGGGTATTTAAGGGGAAGGACTGACGATAAGGACGCCATTGACGGTTTATTATATGGCTATAATATGGATGCGGTTGCAGAATTGAAAGACAAACTGAAAGACGACATCAATGTGTTGTATTATGAGTATTATGCTGCTTTTAAGGATAAAAACAAAAACAAAGCAGACAGAAAAGAAGTAGGATTATGAGTAAAAAAAACTATTCTTACATAGGCATTTCATTCATTATTTTATTATTTGGCATTTATGCGATTCCAAAAATCGTACTGCGTTTTCAAAAATCGGATTTGGTAAAGTTTGAAAAAGTACCTTATTTTGAATTCATTAATCAAGAAGGTAAAACAATTTCCAATAAAACGTTTGATGGGAAAGTGTATGTAGTAGAATTTTTCTTTTCTACTTGTCCTACAATTTGTCCTGTAATGAACCAAAAAATGTTGGTTTTGCAAGATGCTTTTTTTGGAAATCCAGAGTTTGGGATTGCCTCCATTTCAATTACTCCAGAAATTGACACTCCTGAAATATTGAAAGAGTACGCCAAAAACAATGGAATAACCCATAAAAACTGGCATTTACTTACTGGAAAATCTGAGGATGTTGTGTACGGTTTATCTAACAATGGTTTCAAATTATATGCTGGAAAAGGCGATGAAGATCATGGAGGTTTTGAGCATTCAGGATTGTTTGCTTTGGTTGATAAAAACGGATTTATTCGTTCAAGAAAAGATGAATTTGGCAATCCATTAATGTATTACAGAGCCCTGGAAGAACACGGGTTTCCAGATCAAATTAAAGAATTAATAGAAGATATTAAAAAGTTATTAAATGAATAATTTAGCACAAGAACAAAAATACAAGAAATTAATCACTGCATTATCAATTGTAATCCCAATTGCAGTGGCTGCATTGTTTAGTATCAACCTAAAAAGACTTGGTTTTGATGTTGAACCATTATCTTTTTTACCACCAATTTATGCAACTATTAATGGAATTACGGCTATTACATTAATTGCTGCTGTAATCGCCATCAAAAATGGCAATAGAAAATTGCACGAACAATTAAATACCTTTGCTATTGTTTGTTCATTAGCTTTTTTATTGATGTATATTGCGTACCACATCACTTCTGATTCTACGGAATTTCGACGTGAAGGTATTGTCAAATATGTGTATTATTTCATTTTGATTTCACATATTTTATTGTCAATTATCATTATTCCTCTGGTACTTACAACCTATATGTATGCCAAATTAGGTGATTTTCAAAGACACAAAAAAATTGCCAAAAAGACATTTCCATTGTGGTTATATGTTGCAATTACTGGTGTTGTTATTTATATAATGATTTCTCCTTATTATGCACACTAAAAAGATAAGTATAAGCATTTTATTGTTTTTTTATTTACAATTTTCTTATTCGCAATGTGCTATGTGTAAAGCAGTTGTGGAAAGTGGAGATGGTAAAATGGCTGAAGGAGTTAATGACGGAATTACCTATTTGATGATTTTTCCCTATTTATTGGTGGGCATTTTGTTATATTCATTATACAGGTATAATAAGAAACTTCAAAATTAGCATGTAATTAACGCTTAAATTTTGTAACAATTTTTGCAATTGTACGTCTTATTGATACATTTCCGAAATTTTTATTCTAGGAATAGTATGTTAATCAACCAAAAAAAATATCAAGTTTTGAAATTAAAACTCCCATTTTGTATTGCTATTTTTACAATAGCAACTACATTCTCTCAAAAACAATGGACATTAAGAGAATGCGTAGATCACGCTTTAGAAAAAAACATTTCTATTCAGCAAAATAAATTAAATCTTGAATCTTCAAAGAAAGATGTTGATATTGCCAGAGGTAATTTTCTTCCTAATTTAAATGCTAATACTGGTGGAAATTTTAACTTCGGAACAGGATTTAGCCCTGTAACTAATACGCGAGTTGCCACAAGTTTCTTTGGAGGTTCTATCAATTTAAGTTCTGGAATTACAGTTTTTAATGGATTTAGAAATACAAATACGTATAAACAAGCACAACTGGGTGTCGAATCAAGTAAATTGGATTTGCAAAAAATTGAAAATGATATATCTCTTCTTGTTGTAAATGGATATTTAAACATTTTATTTGCAAAGGAAAATTTATTAGTTGCTAAAGTACAATATGAAATTAGTAAAACTCAAATTGAAGCAGCTCAAGCACGTTACAAATCTGGTGTAATTCCTAAAGGAGATTTTTTAAATGTTGAATCTACAGCAGCAACCAATTTACAATCCTTAATTTCGCAAGAAAATGCGTTGGATTTAGCCTTGTTAAATTTAGCACAGTTATTACAAATTTCGGCTGAAGGTTTTGACGTATCTCCTGTTGATGTTGGAACGCCAACTGCGGATTTATTTTATAAAAACGCCAATTCGGTTTATGAAAAATCCTTGGAAAGAATGCCAGAAATAGCAAGAGCAAAATTGGCTATTGACAATGCTGCCTTGAATATTTTGATTTCTAAATCAGCTTTTTTACCCTCAATTTCTGCACAAGTTGGATTGACAACCAATTATGGATTTAACTTGAATTTACCTACAGGATTTTCAAATACACCTTTCGCAGATCAATTAGTTGACAACTTTGGATACGGTTTTGGTTTTAATATGAATATTCCAATTTTCAACCGTTTTCAAACTAAAAACAGAGTTGCACAATCTATCATCAATAAAGAAATTATTGAAACACGTTTGGAAAGTGAAAAATTAGCATTGCAGCAAACTATTGAACAAGCTTTCTTAGATGTAAAAACTGCTTTAAAAACCTATGAAGCTGCGAAAATTTCCCTAGCATCACAACAAGAAGCCTTTAAAAATGCGCAAGAAAGATACAATTTTGGCGCAATGACTTTGTTCGATTTTGATCAGGTAAGAACGCGTTTGGTAAATGCTGAAGCAACGTTGATTCGTTCAAAATACGATTATGTTTTCAAAATAAAAGTATTGCAATTTTATTCAGGTGATTTAACAATCTAGAGATTTTAAATTTAGAATTCAAGATTTTTAAGTTACTTTGTAGTAATCAAAACTAAAAATTACTTTTTGGTAACAATACTAAACATTGAAACAGCAACTAAAAATTGCTCAGTAAGCATTTCAAAAAATGGAGAAATTATAGCATTAAAAGAATTTAATGACGGTAATTATTCTCATGCAGAAGTGTTGCATTCATTTATTATTGACATTCTTAAGGAATCCAATATTTTATTAAGTAATATTGATGCTATAGCTGTCAGCAAAGGTCCAGGATCTTACACTGGATTGCGAATAGGAGTTTCAGCCGCAAAAGGGTTTTGTTATGCTTTGGAAAAGCCATTAATAGCTATTGATACCTTGACTTCATTATCTCATTCAATTTCAATTGAAGAAGGTGTTATTATTCCAATGTTGGATGCCAGAAGGATGGAAGTTTATGCAGCAGTTTTTAATCATAAATTCGAAAGAATCAGAGAAATTCAAGCTGAAATTATTGATAAAAATTCTTTTATGGAATATTTGGAGGACCAAAAAGTATATTTTTTAGGAGATGGAGCTTTCAAATGTCAAGACGTTATCAACCATAAAAATGCTATTTTTTTAGAAGCTATTTTCCCATCATCCAAAGAAATGGGAGTGTTAGCTTTTGATAAATATAAAAAAAGTGACTTTGAAAATGTTGCTTATTTTGAACCCTTCTATTTGAAAGATTTTATAGTTGTACCAGAAAAGAAGAAGAATTTTATTTTTTGATTTGATTGATTTAAATTTATTTCCATAGTAAGTTATGTGCTAAAAATTGTAAGAATTTCTGGATTGGTTTGAAATTAAAAAATTTTAATTTTTGTTTAAAATACGTCATAAATTCCTGCTATTACAAGATTACATAAAAGAAGAATGCATTTTCTTTATTTTTATCGACAGTGGGCATAAACAAACCAATTTCTAAAATCTCTTATGCAAGCCTTGATTTGAAGCTATAACCTTTGTTACTTCTTTAAATTATTTACTCTTTAAGCCAGATATTTTTATTCCCTTTTCTGTTGTCCAAACCACCATTTCTAAGTGCATTATGCAGGAATGAATGATTGCTACAAGTCCAATTGACAAAAAATGATATGTATTCATGGTTTCAATGTTAATGATTTCGTTGATTATTATTTGTATAAACAAAAGAGAATTTCATAAAAAAGTATGGATATATTACTATAATTATCAGATAATTAATCATTTATATATCTATTCACAGAATTTAAAATCAATTAACCAATGAATCAATATGTTAAAATTCATCTCAATGTTAAATTAATGTTACCAAATTGTTGTTTAAATGTTACAAAAAGCATACATTTGTAAACGTAATGTTAATC
>JANREL010000051.1 GCA_030758355.1 Polaribacter sp. | reverse complement strand
TCATTTTGCCAACCTTCTACATTATCATATACACACAATCTTGGATAAAACTGTGCAATTACGTAATTATTATTGCCGTCTTTTGGGAAATGTTCGTATCCAGAACGTCCTCCATCTTCTCTATGATTATTGATATTATACCACCATTTGATATTGAATTCAAACTTTTCTCCAGAAGCCAAAGGTTTTACCAAATTGATGCGCATCATAGTTTGATTGATGGTGTAAGAAAGGGGAGAGCCATCAATATTTGTAACGCTCATAATGTTGAATCCACCATCAAAAGGTTCGTCAACATAAGATTTTTCAAAACGATTTTTATTTAATTTTTCAGGAATTTTAGTTGGATTGATATCAGGTGTTTTTGAATCTTTAGCACGCATATTTTGATCTAATTGCACCCATAAAAACTCTAAATTATCGGTAGAATTATTGTGATACATAATGGTCTCTTCTCCTGAAATTTTTTGTTTTTCATCATCTAAGGTAATATCGATTTTATAATCAACTTTTTGCTGTGTGTAGCCTTTTCCAGCTGCTCCAGAAGCGTTGTGTTGTTCATTTGGGGTTGCCAACAAATCATACATTTGTTTGAATTTGTTTTCATTGGTGTGTCCTTTCGTAGTAATTTGACCATAAGAACTGGTCAAAAAAACAAGTGAAAGAATTAAAAATCCGATTTTTTTCATGTGTATTGAGGTTTGAATTAATTAATGTTCTAATGTTCCTGAGGTTTCATCTTTGTTGAGCAAAATGCTTTTATTTACTTTTCCGACTTTGGTTTTTATTAAATTCTGTTGATCAGGAAAGTGTTTTGTAAGGATTTTATTGGTTATTTGAATGTTTTTTACAGTAGCAATATTTTCTATTTCTAAATAAAAATAAACCAAATCATTTTCATATTCTTTGCCAATATAATTGAATTTTTTTGGAGTTCCATCAATGGTGAATTGAAGTTTTTCTCTTAAATATTTTTCGAAATATACATTATTATTTGGCAATTCTTTTTTGGTAGTAAGTTGTAAATCAATATTATAATCTTTGTTTAGCGCCAATTCAATATCATCCATAAATACATTGATGATGATTTGAATTGATTTTGTTTCAGGTTTGAATTTGATTTGTGTTAAACTCAAATAATATTTATGTGCCGAAAAAGAAAATAACGGAATGATTAAAAGTAAGAAGAAAGTTTTTGGAATTTTCATGAAACGCTTTTCGCTAAATAAGTTGCCAATTTACTCATTTTTTATGATTTTAAGGTAAGTAACACTTTCAGTTCGTATAATTTTTATCACTTCTAACAGTTTTCCTTCTTTGTGCATTTTTTCAATTCCTAAAGGATTGCAATATTCTAGAAAATGAAAATAATTATCTAATGGAATTTTTAAATCATCAAAGAAAAATTTATCTCCCAATTCTGCTAATAATTTGTAGGGGAATGCTTTTTTTTGCTCTAATTCTTTGCGCAAAGCCCATAATTTTTCTGAGTTTTTGAAGGCTATAGATAC
>JANREL010000050.1 GCA_030758355.1 Polaribacter sp. | reverse complement strand
GATTGTGCTTTTGATTGACTTGTGGAAAAGAAATAGCGTCCTCTTTCAAGCCTATGCAATCCTTGTTGGTTGTCAACAATTGTGTTGTGTCTCAATCCAGCATCATTTGGATTTGTATCATTCAATCCTAAATGGACAACAATTTTTTTTGAAAATGCAGAGATTAGTGTATTTTCCGATAATTGACCATTTTTGATTCCGTAAGGAAAATCAATAGTTGTTTCAGGAACAGTGTACCATCCTGCATTTGAACAGACTGCAACATTCAATTTAGAGTTTGGCATGTAAAGTACAAATCGACTCAAAAACTGAGCGCCTGCAGAATGTCCCCAAGCATTATATCCTTGTTGTGAGCCAGAAACAGCTTGTTTGATTTGCTCAAATAACGGTTCTATAACTGAAAAAGTCCATTCGTTTGTTGCATTAAATGTTGATTGACTTGGATTGTCACCATCATCAAAAATATTTGCAAGGTTATAAGCATCACCTCCAGGAAAATTAGCTTTAGAAAATTCTGGAGCAAAAACCATGATTTTATGCTGACTCGCCATTGAAATCCAATAATCTCTATACTCATCTGCATTTCTCGCATCTCCATGAAATGAAAATAAAATGGGCATTTGATTGATACTTCCATTAGGAATATGATAAAAAACTTTTATCGTTTTTGAACTCAAAGGTCCTGTTGGTGTAAACTCAAAAAATCCTGTTGAATTGCTTGTTAAAGTTTGGCTATTCAGTAGTAAAGTGAAAAAAGAAAGTACTAAAAATAGCCTTGTTTTCATCATTAGAAAGAGATTTGCATCATGATTTCTCCAAAAGTTTGATTATTTCCATTCGCAATATTTACGGTAGAAATTGCTGTTTGAATTTTCAAATTATTATTGTCAAGATATTTTGTCAACCCAAATGTAAAACTACTTGCGTCTGTTAATAATGAATTTAGATTCGATGCAAATTCAGGAGCATTGCTTTCATAACGCATATCAAAACTCCATCCTTTTTCAGTTACATATCCAAACTGAAGATTATAACTATCTCCTAAAATTAAAAATTCACTGATTTGTTGAGGAGCTAAAATTTGACTTGCAGTAGCATCCAAATAATTGATATTCAATCCGTTTACAGTAGCATTTGCATATTCACTCAAAAATGAAAAACCTTTGTATTTGAATAACAAATCAATATATACTTGTGTGTAATCTGGAAGTTTGCTGTTTCCAGAAGCATCATACAGCATGAAATCTCCATGACCTTCACCAACTGAATTGCTAGCTCCTTTGTTTTTAGAAACAGCACCACCAAAAAGAATTTTTGGAGTTTGTTCACGAGCCAAGTCAGCAGTTAACAAATCATTTCCTTTGGAAAAGAATCCTAGAGGGAACAAATCTAGGCGTCCCCCGACTTTTAATCCTCCTAAATCTGTATCTCTAGAATCTGTTCCAAATGAGTTTCTTCCATCACCTGAAGTGACTGCGAATTTTGGCGCAAAACCAAATTTATTTCCAAATTTTCCCTCTAAAAATAACCCAAACTCTCTTCCTGTGTTGCTAAAAGTTTGACTTAATAAACCTCTGTCAGTAAATTGCAATCTGTCTTCTCTTACCAGCATTTCACGATTGTTGACAAATGTTTGTTTTTGACCAGCAGAAATTGTCAACCAAGAATAAGGATGATAAGCAATCCAGGCATCCATTAAAGGATTTGTTTGACTAAAATCAGTTTGTAATAAAAAACTAATTTTTTCTTTTACAAGATTTCCTCCCAACATGAAAAAGGTTCTTTTTGCATTGAATTGATAATCAGCATCGTTTCCAGATGTTTTATCAAAAGTCATACTAGGTTGAATAAAACCACCTAAATAAAATTGATAGTTTCCTTCGTTTACATCGAAAGTTAACCCTTTTCCGAGTTCAAAATTTGCAGAATTTTTATTACTATTTTGTTGTGCAAAAAGCATTGCATTGCTAATTAATAGGATGATATAAATTCGTTTTTTCATGGTTTTATTATTTAATTTGAGAAAGTCTATAAATTGGTATTTCTTTATGTAATCCTGTTTCTAATACTCCAAAACTGACAAAACTACTTGGCATTTCTGGCTCTAAAACTTCGTAAAGTAATCGTGCATTTTTTTGATTTGTAAGTATTCTAAAACTTCCAGCTGGAAATAGTATTTCTTTTGATATGATTTTAGTTTTTACTTCTTGCAAATTCATTTTTTCGTAAGTTGTTTCATCTCTGTTATATTCGATTACTTGATATGTTTCAACCAAAAAATTGGTGTTTTCAGTGAGTGTTTCTACTTGCAATCCTAGAGTTTTTATCTTTTCTATCAGAAAATTCATTTCTTTTGTAAGAATATAAGCTTCTGGTTTTTCTCTTTCTAAAGTAGTTTTTGCACCTTTTGCATCTCTGACTGTTATTGGCAAATTTAGAATGGAATAATCATTCATATCAATCACTTCAATAGTGTCTTTATACATATTTTTTTTGCTGATAACACTTAATTTTTGATCAATAGATTGTGCCTCTTTTAGTGTTTTTTTGACCAAATCAAAATTGTTGAAAGTTGTTTCTAAGAATGATAATCCAGTTAAAAACGCAGTTTTAATTCTTCGTTTGAATGATGTTCTTCCCAAATGAACTCCTCGAACTTCAATAAGAGCAGAAATGGAATTTGCTAACGCATAAGAACTGGCACTTGAGCGCGCACTTGAGCTTCCTCTATTGAAATGAATTTCTCCAAAATAGGTCTCCGTTGACATATAATCTGCATGACGTAATTGATGTTTATCCATCACTTTTCTTACATTTCCGACAAATAAACTATCTGTAACAACTCTAATATTTGGGGCAACATTCAAATTGCTACTGTATAAAAACATGACATCATAAATAGAACTTACACCAAATGACCCCATTTTTGCAAAATCTCTTCTATAAGCATTGTATTCGTGAAAATCCAGAGCAACTTCTGCTTTGTAATTGCTAAACGCATTTTTCAAAATAACACTTTCAGGAGCCATTAATTTGGTTTGATCTCTGTTTAAATCCAATCCATTTGAAGCATATCTATCTTCTTTTAAATAGCCATCAATATTTGCCATTGGCACAATTGCGATTTCAATTTTTTCCAATAAATAAGCGAATGATTTGTCATTAAGCAATTTATAAATTAGATATAGCATCGTTTCTGTGCTCCCCATTTCATTTCCGTGCAAACCACCTTGATACCATACTTTTACTTTTTCGTTTGTGTATTTTTTATTGTTGATATACACAATTGGGATGTCATATCCTTTTTGACTTTTTCCTAAAAAATCTATTGAAACTAGGTCAGAAAACGATTCTTTTTGAGTATTTAAAAAAGTCATCATTTCTTTATAATCTGTAAAACCTTTCTTTTTTAGTAGGGCAGGTGTAACGTTTTCAATTGTTTCATCCTCTGGAAAAAAGAGAGATGTCACTTTTTTGGGCTCAGGATTTTGACCAAAAACCAAAGGTGTCAGTAAAAAATAAAAGAATATGTTGAGTATTTTTTTCATGATTTAAAGCGCAAATGTTAACATTACTCTAGCAATCCACTCATTGCCAGGAATTGGACTTCCTGTATTATCATTGATGTCATTTCCGTCAATATAAGTAAAGGATGTCTGAATTTTTGCGCCATAGTTTCGAGCCAAATACTTACTGATTCCAATGGTATAATTATTTGGTCTGTTATAAAAAGTGGCATTGTTTAAAAACGAATATTCATCAGCTTTTAAGTAGGTATATCTTGCATCTATTGAAAATCCATTTTTAAATAAATAGCCTGCTTGAAAATTATATCCTTCACCCAACATCATTCTTCCTTTTACATAATTTTCTACATCTTGAACATTATTTACCAAGAAATCAGTTGCTGTTGTGCCATTCGTTCTTACACGTTGAGTGATGTCAGTTGGAACAGTTGCAGCAGTTTTTACAAACTCTCCTAAAGCAGAAAATCCACGATATTTAAACAGAAAATCGATTCCGAACTTGGTGAAGTCAGGCAATGATTCTTCGTTATTTGCATCTAAGTATAAAATTGCGCCACTTTCACGTCCACGTCTGCTGCTCATTCCATAATTTTTACTGAAAACAGCGCCAATCACAAATTTTGGAGTCAATTCTCTCATCACATCAGCTTGCCTAAATTGCCCAAAATTGGTGAACGTCCCAAAAGGTAAAAAATCCAATCTTCCACCAATTTTTAATCCCCCAAAATCTTTGTTAAATACGTTTCCTCCATCACCATTTGTCAACACAAAATAAGGTCTTAATGCGGAATTTCCTCCTGTTTTGAATGAACCGTTTACGAAGAATCCAAATTCTCTAATAGAAGCAAAAGCGGATGTAAGTCTACTTCTTTCAATCAATTGCAAGGCATTTGAGTTCATAAATAATTCACGATTATCAGTATACGTTGCACGTTGACCAAATGAAACTGTGATTTGTTTTGTGAGTTCATAGTTGATGATTGCATCTAATAAATAGCCTGTGTCATCATCACTTTCTCCACTTCCTGATAAATCAAATTGAAAACGATAACTGAATCTTTTGTTGGCAGTTTCTCCATCAATTCGAAAACGGGCTCTTCGCATTCTGAAACGATTTGCAGCATCAAGATTTGCTTCTGTATATTGTTTTGTTTCAAAGTAAGGTTGAAAATAACTACTTATTTTTATTTCATGACCTTCTCCAGTTGTAAAATTCAATCCTTCCCCAAAATTATAACTACTGACTTTCACATTTTGAGAATGGAAAGAGACTGAAATTAGCAATAATAAAATGGAAATTATATTTTTTAGTGACTTCATATTTTATGAATTATGATGTGGTTTCAAAAGTTCCTTTTACGATAATATTTTTATTTTGCATGAGTTGTTTTCCCATGGCAAATACATTTGTAAGTTCTAAATCTTGGTTAAAAACACATATATCAGCATCACAACCCACTTCAATTTTTCCTTTTTGATTCAATCCTAAATTTTTTGCTGGGTTTGTGGTAATTAACTGAAAAGCATCTTCAATAGGAAGCCCACCTTTTTGAATCAGTTGAATAACTTGATGTAAATTCTGATCAACTGGAGCAACTTTTGCACCAATAAATTTACCATTTTCATTTATTTTTCTCAATCCTGCATGACCATCAGTACTGAATGTGATATTTTTTAGAGGCGCCCCATTTTCCAAAGCCATTAAAACAGCTTTATAAGGTTCTGTAAATTTTGATGCCCCTGTAGTGATATCTATAGTTCCTCCCAATTTTGCAAATTCGATAGCTTGTTCAAAAAGCTCTTTTGTTCTTCCAACATGAGTAGGAGAAATGTGAGCTATTGGAAATTCATGCTTTTGAACAAGTTCAAATAGAACATCCATTTTGGTATCTAAATTTCCAAGGTGTATGTGTAGAATTCCTTTTTTATTGGCAACACTTCCTCCAACTCTCACTTCCGAAACTTTTCTTAGCAATTCCAAAGCAGTTGGGTATGAACTTCTGATGTCGCTAATGGCAATTTTACATCCCAAAACTTTATCAATAAAAATCATATCAGATTGAATAGAATCTGTAATTGTAACAGAATCAATGCCATAATAGCCACAATACATGTATGCAGAAATTCCTTCTTGTTCTAAAGATTTTACTTTTCCATACAATGTTCTGATACTTCTAGTTTTTCCATCTGTACCTAATAAACCAACTACAGTTGTTGAGCCACAGGCAATTAAATCGCTCAAATGAACTTCGGGAGTCATTGAAAAAAAACCACTTGTTCCTCCAGCTCCAGCAATGTGAATATGTTGATCTATCAAACCTGGAGTGATAATTTGACCAGAAAAATCATACGTTTCAGCAATTGATGCATAAGAATCTAAGTTGGTATCAATGGCTAAAATTTTATCATTAGCTATGAGAATATCATTTTTCCCCAAGTTTTCAGGTGAATATATATGTGCGTTTTTTAAAATTTTCAACATAATCTAGATGAAATGAATTACAAGCATTATCAACAATGCTACAGTTAAGGGGATTAAGTTTCTTTTTACAATTTGCAATGTTGTTACACCTGCAATTTCAGATACAGCAATAATAATTCCTGCTACTGGTGAAACAGTTCTTCCCATTGATGCAGATAATTGCATAGGTAAAATCATGGTTGTACTTTCAACGCCCAAGGTTTTGGCAATTTTAGGTACTAAAGGACCAAAAGCAAAGAATGATGCATTTCCACTTCCCATAAGAATGGATGCTAAATAAATCATTACAGCCATGACAATTCCAATTCCAGTAGCATTGAAACCAACATTTTGAGTAAGCGTTAATAGTCCATCAATAAAGCCCAAACTAATCAATCCTTGTGCAAAAATGTCAGCAGCAATGATGAGCGTAACTACAGTTTTGAAAATATTCCCCATGCCATTCCAAAAAACTTTCATTGAATCAAAAACTCCTTTGATATTTTTTGTTCTAATCATTTCGAAAATTAGCGCAATAAATAAACTAATAATCATTGCAGTTGTAGTATCAAGTTTGATAGGAATTGGAAAAATATGGAGAAGTTCTGAAAATAAAATTAATAAGATGATGGGTAAAATTGGAATGATGGCATAAATTAATGGTACATCAACTTTTTGAATTGTATTAGATATTTCTGATTTTTCAAATCCATTTTTTTTATCAAAATGACGGTTTACAAAATAATAAGTAATCATCATTGAAATACTCAAAGGAATCACCAAAAATAGTTGATGATTGACAAAATAGGTTACAGATTCAGTTCCAATAATACTACTTGCGCTTGCTGTAATTGCAGATGCAGGTCCAATTCCAAAAGCAGTTGTTCCAGTAATTACGGAAGCTGCAGAGATTTTACTAACGCCTAAATTGACCAGAATTGGAAAAAGTGAAGCCATCAATAATAATGACAAACCAGCTGCAGATGGAATAGCCACAAATAAGGTTTGTCCAATTGGAATTACTAATGAGGCTGCAATGTATGGGTATTTTTTAAAAAGTTTTAATGGTTTCATAGCAACATAAACCAATGCGTTTGATGCGCCAATTTTATCAATATAAGCCACAAAACCACCAATTGCCATAATCATTAATCCAACTCCAGCATTGGTTTTACTGAAAGATTCTTTGATAAAAGCAAACAAATCAAATCCCGAAAAACCTGTAGGATTTTTTAAAGGTGGTAAATCATTTTTTAAAAACAACGAAATCAATAGCATTGCAAGACCTGCAATTAATAAAACCGCATGTGGATGGTATTTTTTTAATAGCAAACGAGCTACTATAATTATAAATACAAGTGATAAAACAGGTCCTAAAATTGCCATTTTTTACTTAAAATGAAGTTCCATTTACTTTTGTTCCTGGTGTGTGAATTGCACCATTTGCTTCTGGAATAGTATTATATCTTACAAAGTCTCCATAAATATCAGGAAACCTTGTGTAAGCTTCATTTGGATTGCCAGAAAGACCATTGATGTCAAAAGTTAAAATTGTAGTTCCACCACTAGTTTTTACAGTTGCAATATCTCCAGCATTATTCATGTTTAATTGACCAGTAGAAGCCGTTTGAACAATGGCTCCACCAAAAGTTCCTGTTGGATTTCCACCTCCAAAAACGACAATTACTCCTTTTGA
>JANREL010000049.1 GCA_030758355.1 Polaribacter sp. | reverse complement strand
AATCAATCATTGTTTTTAGGGAATTTTTATACTCAGAATCTGGATATTGTTCTAAAATAGCAAGTGCTTTATTTTTATACTCGTTCATTTTTGAAGTCGTATATTCAATTCCTCCATGATTTTTAACAAAACTGATCACTTCTTTTACGCGAACTTTATCTCTATTATATTTTTTAATAGAATTGATAATCCATGCTTTGTCTTTTTTGGAACACGTATTCAACGAATAAATCAACGGCAAAGTCATCTTTTGTTCTTTAATGTCAATACCTGTTGGTTTGCCAATTTTTTCATCAGAATAATCAAACAGGTCATCTTTTATTTGAAAAGCGATGCCAATATATTCGCCAAATTTGCGCATTTGCAAGACAGTTTCTTCATTTGCACCCACAGAAGCAGCTCCAATTCCACAACAAGCTGCAATTAACGTAGCCGTTTTTTGACGAATGATATCAAAATAAATATCTTCAGAAATATCTAACTTTCGCGCTTTTTCAATCTGCAATAATTCACCTTCACTCATTTCACGAACAGCAATTGAAATCAATTTAAGCAAGTCAAAATCACCATTATCAATCGAAAGTAATAATCCTTTTGACAATAAAAAATCACCAACCAAAACCGCAATTTTATTTTTCCAAAGAGCGTTTATCGAGAAAAAACCACGTCTTCTATTGCTATCATCTACCACATCATCATGCACTAAAGTTGCAGTATGAATCAATTCAACTACTGATGCGCCTCTGTACGTTCGTTCATCAAAACCACCATCAGAAACCATTTTTGCTACCAAAAAAACAAACATAGGTCGCATTTGTTTTCCTTTTCTGCGGATAATGTAATAGGTAATTCTGTTTAAAAGTGGCACATTGGATTGCATCGAATCTTTGAATTTTTTTTCAAAGAGTTCCATTTCAATTTTAATAGGAAGTTTTATGAGTTCTACTGGTTTCATTCGTCAACAAAAATAAACAATATAAATGAACAAGTCAGTGTATGAAAATCTAGTTTGATATAAAATATAGTTAAGATTTATTCGCTAATTGTCCACAAGCAGCATCAATATCTTTCCCTCTACTTCTTCTCACATTTACAGTGATATCATGCATTTCTAAATTGGAAATGTAATTGTTGATGGCACTAGAACTTGCTTGCTGAAATTGTCCATCATCAATGGGATTGTATTCTATCAAATTAACTTTACAGGGCACATATTTACAAAATTCAATCAACGCTTTTACATCTTCATTTCGATCGTTAATTCCTTCCCAAACAACATATTCATAGGTAATTTTTCGCTTGGTTTTTGCGTACCAATATTCCAACGATTCACGTAAATCAGTCAATGGAAAATGCTCGTTAAAAGGCATGATTGATGTTCGAACTTCTTCAATTGCAGAATGAAGAGAAACAGCCAAATTGAATTTCACGGCGTCATCAGCCATTTTTTTAATCATTTTTGGAACACCCGAAGTAGAAACTGTAATTCGTTTTGATGACATTCCTAAACCTTCAGGAGAAGTAATTTTTTCAATCGCTTTGATAACGTTATTATAGTTCATCAAAGGCTCTCCCATTCCCATAAAAACAATATTTGTCAATTTTTTTTGATGATACAACTGACTTTGTTGGTCAATAACAACAACTTGATCGTAAATTTCATCAGGGTTCAAATTACGCATTCTTTTTAAACGCGCAGTTGCACAAAATTTACAATCCAAACTACACCCTACTTGACTGGAAACACAGGCTGTTGTTCTTTTTTTTGTCGGTATTAAAACGGATTCAACCACCAATCCATCATGTAATTTGATACCGTTTTTGATAGTTCCATCTGCACTTTTTTGCATGGAATCTACTTTGATATGATTGATCACAAAGTGTTTTTCCAACATTTCTCTGGTTTGTTTTGAAATGTTGGTCATGTCACCAAACGAATGTAAAGATTTACTCCAAAGCCAATCATACACTTGATTTCCACGAAAAGCTTTGTCGCCATTTTCTTCAAAAAAGTTGCGTAATTGCTCTTTAGTAAGTGCTCTAATATCTTTTTTTGTGATTTCCATTGGTTGCAAAATTACAAAACCTCACAAGTATTTTTGTGAGGTTTTGTATATCTATTATTATTTTTAATAAAAAAATTAAATAATCAACATCGCATCTCCATATGAGTAGAATCTGTATTTTTCTTTAACAGCTTCTTTATATGCTTTCATTAAAAAATCATACCCTGCAAATGCTGCAGTCATCATCATTAATGTAGATTTTGGAGTATGAAAATTAGTAATCATCGCATTTGCAATGCTAAAATCATAGGGAGGAAAAATAAATTTATTGGTCCATCCTTCATACGGATTTAGCAATTGATTTGCTGATACTGATGATTCTACAGTTCTCATTACGGTTGTTCCTACTGCACAAATTCTTCTTTTTTCTTTTTTAGCTTGATTTATTTTTTGAGCGGTGCTTGTAGGAATAATGATTTGCTCAGAATCCATTTTGTGTTTCGATAAATCTTCCACCTCTACTGGACTGAAAGTTCCTAAACCAACATGCAACGTCATTTCAGCAAATTCAATTCCTTTGATTTCCAAACGTTTCATCAAATGTTTTGAAAAATGCAAACCTGCTGTTGGTGCAGCAACTGCGCCTTCGTGTTTTGCATAAATGGTTTGATATCGCTCTTCATCTTCAGGACGCAATTCTCTATTGATATATTTTGGAAGCGGCGTTTCACCCAATTCAATCAATTTTTCTCTGAAAGCTTCATAACTTCCGTCAAATAAAAAACGTAAAGTTCTTCCTCTTGAGGTGGTGTTGTCAATTACTTCTGCAACTAAACTATCATCATCTCCAAAAAATAATTTATTTCCAATTCTTATTTTTCTTGCAGGATCAACCAAAACATCCCACAATCTGTTTTCAGCATTCAATTCTCTCAATAAAAAAACCTCGATTTTAGCGCCTGTTTTTTCTTTATTCCCGTACATTCTTGCTGGAAAAACTTTGGTGTTATTTAACATCAAAACATCACCTTCATCAAAGTAATCAATAATGTCTTTAAATAGTTTATGCTCAATAGTTCCCGTTTTTCTATCTAAGACCATTAAACGAGATTCATCTCTGTGTTCAGAAGGATATTCTGCTAATAATTCGTCTGGTAATGTAAACTCAAAGTGTGATAATTTCATACAATTGTTTTGATTAAAGTCGGCAAAGATACAATATCAAAACAGGCGTTGTCAAGTAAATTGGCAACTATTATTTTTTATAAATAATCATTGTTTACGCAAAAATCTTATTTTACAACAAATTTGTTAAAAAAAATCCCAAACATTTTGCAAATTAAATCATTTCATCTACCTCAATTCCAATTAGCTGCATATCTTCCCAAAATTTTTGATATGATTTTGTAACTACCTCAGCGTCTAATATTTTGATAGGAACTTTCAATGCTAATGGCGCAAAAGCCATAGCCATTCTGTGATCATTATAGGTTGTAATCTTAATATTTTTATGGATGGTAGATGATTTTTCTAAATGTAAACTCTTGTCTGTGACCGAAATTGTTGCTCCTAATTTGGTCAGTTCATCATGCAAGGCTTCCAATCGGTCAGTTTCTTTGATTTTTAGTGTATGTAATCCTGATAAATTACACGCAATTCCTTCCGAAAAACAAGTAACTGCAATGGTTTGAGCAATGTCTGGCGCATTTTTCAAATCGATTTCTAAAAGATTTTTACTACTTTCTTGAACCTTTTTTAATGTAATTGTATTCTGTTGAAAAACGGTTTCCACTCCAAAATGCTGATATATTACTGCCAAACAAGAATCTCCTTGTAAACTATTTTTTTTGTAAGCTGTTAAAGAAATTTCACTTCCAATTTCAGATAATGCCACAATTGAATAAAAATAACTTGCTGAAGACCAATCAGATTCAACAACAATGGTTTGTTTTTCAATCAATTTTTTTGGGAAAACTTGAATACAATTTCCTTCAAATTTTGTTTCAATTCCTATTTGATTCAACAAACTTAGCGTCATTTCAATATATGGAATGGAAGTAATTTCGCCCAACAATTCAATGGTCAAACCATTTTCTAATTTTGACGCAACTAACAATAAAGACGAAATGTATTGACTGCTTACGTTTCCATGAATTTGTACTTTTTCTTTTGTAATTTTTGTACCCAAAATTCGCAATGGTGGATACCCAATTTTATCTTGATATTCTATTTTTGCACCTAAATCCTGCAAAGCATCTACCAAAATTTTAATAGGCCTGTTTTGCATTCTTTCTGATCCTGTTAAAATCACTTTTTTACCTTCGGTAGTAGCAAAATACGATGTTAAAAAACGCATGGCTGTTCCTGCATGACCAATATCAACCAACTCATTTTCGGTTGATAAGGCATGTTGCATGTGCACAGAATCATCAGAATCTGACAAATTTTCAATCGAAATTTCAGAAAACAATTTTTGTAAAATCAACAATCTGTTAGATTCACTTTTTGAACCAGAAATGGTAATTTTCTGTGAAATTTTTTTGTGTTTTAAAACGTATAAGAGTAGGTCCATAATTTCGATGGTTTCAAACAGATTTAATTTTCATATTTTTACGATTGCAATTTCAAATGTATTCAAATGAAAAAAATCGTATTTTTTGTTATCGGTTTATTTTTTATAACAACCGCCAAAGTTAACGCACAAAAAAGTGTTGACAAAGTTTCTGAAGCATATTTTAGTGCTGTTGAATGGAGAAATATTGGTCCTTTTAGAGGCGGAAGAAGTGCAGCTGTAACGGGAGTTGCCAATAAAGCCAATCTATTTTATATGGGTGCAACTGGTGGTGGCGTTTGGAAAACTACGGATGCAGGCAATACTTGGGAGAATATTTCTGATGGATTTTTTGGTGGATCTGTAGGTGCAGTTGCTGTTTCAGAATCTGATAATAACGTGATCTATGTTGGAATGGGCGAGAAAACAGTTCGTGGAAATGTTTCTTCTGGTGACGGAATTTGGAAATCTGAAAACGCTGGAAAAACATGGAAACTTATGGGTTTATCAACCTCTAGACATATCCCAAGAGTGCGCATTCATCCAAAAAATTCAGATATTGTTTTTGCAGCAGTTTTAGGTGATTTGTACAAACCAACACAAGATAGAGGTGTTTATAAATCCATTGATGGTGGTGAATCTTGGAAAAAAGTGTTGTTTGCTGATGAAAATTCGGGCGCAATCGACTTACTAATTGATCCAACCAATCCAAGAATTTTATATGCCACAACTTGGGATGTGAGAAGAACTCCTTATAGTTTGTCATCAGGAGGAAAAGGTTCTGCAATTTACAAAAGTACGGATGGTGGTGAATCTTGGGAAAATATTTCAAGTAACAAAGGATTGCCAAAAGGCATTTGGGGAATTAGTGGTGTAACTGTTTCGCCAGTAAATTCTGATATTGTTTGGGCATTAATAGAAAATGAAAAGGGCGGAATTTACAAATCTACGGATGCAGGAAAAACATGGAGTTTGATAAATTCCGAAAGAAAATTACGCCAAAGAGCTTGGTATTACACACGTTTGTATGCTGATACTCAAGACGAAAACATTTTATACGTCTTAAATGTGAACTATCACAAATCTACTGATGGAGGTAAAACATACAAAACGTACAATGCTCCTCATGGAGATCATCACGATTTATGGATCGCTCCCGAAGACAATCAACGGATGATTATTGGTGATGATGGTGGTGCACAAATTTCATTTGATGCAGGTGAAAATTGGAGTACCTATATGAATCAACCAACTGCTCAGTTTTATAGATTGACCACTGACAATCATTTTCCATATCGAATTTATGCAGCACAACAAGACAATTCAACCATCAGAATTTCACACAGAACTTCAGGGAGATTTATTGGTGAAAGTGATTGGGAAGAAACTGCAGGTGGAGAAAGTGCCCATATAGCTGTTGATCCTTTAAATGATGATATTGTGTATGGCGGAAGTTATGGCGGTTTGTTAACAAGAGTTAACCACAAAACCAATGAAACACGCGCCATCAATGTTTGGCCAGATGATCCAATGGGACATGGAGCTGAAGATTTCAAATACCGTTTTCAATGGAATTTCCCCATTTTCTTCTCACCAAATAACAAAAAGCGTTTGTATGCAGGATCAAATCATTTGCATGTAACCGAAAATGAAGGTCAATCATGGGAATTAATTAGTCCTGATTTGACAAGAAATGATCCAAATACGCTAAAATCTTCAGGAGGTCCAATCACTCAAGACAACACTGGCGTAGAATATTATGGAACTATTTTCGCAGCAACAGAGTCTGCTTTTGAACCTGGGTTGATTTGGACTGGTTCTGATGATGGTTTGGTTCATATTACAAAAGACAATGGCAAAAACTGGGAAAATGTGACTCCTAAAAAAATGCCTGAATGGATGATGATCAATTGTATTGAAGTAGATCCTTTTACCAAAGGTGGCGCTTATATTGTGGGAACAAAATACAAATCAGGTGATTATAAACCGTACATTTATAAAACAGAAAACTACGGAAAATCTTGGGAATTAATAGTTTCAGGAATTGAACAAGAAAGTTTTACAAGAGCTTTAAGAGCTGATCCAAAAAGAAAAGGATTGTTGTATGCAGGAACTGAAAAAGGCATGTATATTTCGTTTGATGATGGTAAAAATTGGCAAACTTTTCAGCAAAATTTACCCATTGTTCCTATTACAGATTTAGCCATTAAAAACGATAATTTGATTGCTGCAACTCAAGGAAGATCCATTTGGATTATTGACGATTTAACACCTTTGCATCAACTAAATAATACTGTTAACAATGAAAAAGTAGTTTTATACAAACCAATTGATGCGTATAATTTGAGTGGAGGCAATGGAAGAACTTCAAGAACTGCAGGAACCAATCATGCTGGAGGAGTTACTGTGAATTTTTTCATCAAAGAAATTGGAGAAAAAGATGTAGTTTCTTTATCATTTTATGATGCCAATAACAAATTGATTAAAACTTTTAGCACCAAAGCCGATAAAGAAAAAAAGGAAGAAAAACTAACAGTTAAAGATGGTAATAATATTTTTCAATGGGACATGATGTTTGATGGAGCAGAATCTGTAGAAGGTATGATTTTATGGTGGGCATCTTTGAGTGGACCAATGGCTTTGCCTGGAAATTACAAGGTGGAATTGACAGTAAATGACGTAAAAAAATCAGAATATTTTTCGATTTTGAGAAACCCAATGTCTGAAGCTACAGAAAGTGACATGAAAGCGCAATTTGATTATATCAATGACATCAATACCAAAGTGACTGAAATTCATAAAGCATTAAAAAATGTTCAAAAAGTAAGATCGCAAGTAGATGTTTTAAAAAAATCGATTAAAGACACTAAAACTCACAAAGAATTGTTGGAATTTGCTGCAAATTTGGTAAAAGAGATGACTGTGATTGAAGAAACATTGTATCAAACAAAAAGCAAAAGCAATCAAGATCCATTGAATTTCCCAATCAGATTGAATAATAAACTGGCGCATTTAAATTCATTGACAAGAATTGGAAATTATGCTCCAACACAACAAGCCATTGATTTTAAAAATGAAATTGTAAAAGAGATTGATAGTGAGCTTGCAAAGCTGCATTCAATTTTTAACAATGATGTAAAAGAATTGAATAAAAAAGTAAAAGAAAGCACTATTGATTTGATTCAGATTGATTGATTCATTTCATTTTGAATAATTAAAAAAGC
>JANREL010000048.1 GCA_030758355.1 Polaribacter sp. | reverse complement strand
ACTGCAACTCCTAATCTATCGCAATCAGGATCTGTACCAATTACAATATCAGCTCCGATTTTATTTGCCAAATTCGTTGCCATAAGTAAAGCTTCAGGCTCTTCAGGATTTGGAGATTTTACGGTTGGAAAATCACCATCAGGAATTCGTTGTTCTTCAACAATATGAACATCAGTATAACCTGCTTTTTTCAATGCATCTGGAACAGAAACTATGGAAGTTCCGTGAATAGATGTGAAGACAATTTTTAAATTTTTTCTATCTACTTTATTGGATAAACTTCCGTTTTTTACAGATTCACTGATAAAAACATCATCCACATTTTTACCAATATATTCAATTAAATTTTCGTTTGCTGTAAAGTTAATTTCCGAAAAATCAAGTGCATTTACTTCTCCAATAATTCCTGAATCATGAGGAGGAACAATTTGTCCGCCATCAGCCCAGTACACTTTGTATCCATTATATTCTGGTGGATTGTGAGATGCTGTTAAAACAATTCCTGCATCACAATTTAAATGACGAACTGTGAAAGATAACACTGGCGTTGGGCGTAAATCTTCAAACAAGAAAACTTTGATATTGTTTGCAGACAAAACTTCAGCTACAATTTTTGCAAATTTTTTACTATTATGTCTGCAATCGTAGGCAATTGCAACTTTTAATTGCTGTTTTTTTATGTTTTTATTTAGGTAATTTGACAAGCCTTGAGTAGCTCTTCCTAAAGTATACTTATTGATTCTATTTGTTCCCGCACCCATCGTTCCACGCATTCCTCCAGTTCCAAATTCCATATCTTTATAAAATCGGTCAGCTAAATCACTAGGATTTTTGTCAATTAAGTGTTGAATTTCAGTATGAGTTTCAGCATCAAAAGTTGGGGTTAACCATGCTGTTGCTTTTAGTAATATAGGATCCATATTTTTTTTTACAAAGATAAAATTTAGAAATTAAGTTGTTCTTTTATTTTGTAATGTTTTTCATCATTTTTTGATTTGATAATTAATTCGCCAATAAATCCAGCTAAAAATAATAAAGTCCCTAAAATCATGGAAGTTAGCGCAATATAAAACCATGGATTGTCTGTGATTAAGATAGTTTTAATGCCGCTATATACTTTGTAAAGTTTAGAAATTCCGATGTAAATTGCTGCAGAAAATCCAAAAATGAAGACGATTGTACCCCAAAGTCCAAAAAAATGCATGGGCCTTTTTCCGAATTTTGATAAAAAAGAAATAGTTATCAAATCTAAATATCCATTAATAAAGCGATTCATTCCGAATTTAGTTTCACCATATTTTCTGGCTTGATGTTGCACCACTTTTTCATCTATTTTGGTAAACCCTTCGTTTTTTGCTAAAATGGGAATGTATCTGTGCATTTCACCACTCACTTTAATGGCTTTTACAACCTCTTTTTTGTATGCTTTTAAGCCACAATTAAAATCGTGTAAATGCAAACCAGAAGTTTTTCTAGCAATAGCATTGAAGATTTTTGAGGGAATATTTTTGGTATAAAGGTTGTCATAACGTTTCTTTTTCCAACC
>JANREL010000047.1:4696-7841 GCA_030758355.1 Polaribacter sp. | reverse complement strand
ACCGTTTGCTCTAAAACTATAATGGGTAGATTTTTCAATAGCATTCTTTTTTAATAGCACTTAAATTTACAAAATAAAAGCTCATATAATCGTGCTATTTTCTATAATTCTTAAAAAAAATTTCACATTCATAAAATCACTTTTAAAAAATACAATCAAAAACAAAAGACAACAACTTACCTTATTAGTAAAAAAAAATAAAAATTCCATCCTCCAAAAACCACCACCAACTAAATTTGCAATGCTCCTCAAGATGTGTGATATTTGCTTTTATAAATGAAATAGGATTCAAAATGTAAAATTTCAGTTTTACACTTTAAACCCAAAATATTGAATCTCGGATAAAAGCATGCAAAACCTCAACAATCCAATTACCTATATTAATGGCGTAAGTGTGCAAAGAGCCACATTGTTATATACGGAATTGGGTATCAAATCTTGCAATGATTTACTCAACTTTTTTCCTTTCAGATATATTGACAAAACACAATTTTTTCAAATTAAAGACTTGCAACCTAATACTGCTGAGGTTCAAATTGTAGGAAAAATAACCAATGTAAAATCAGTTTCGCAACAAAAAGGGAGTAGGTTAGTAGCAACTTTTCAAGATGCATCTGGAGTGATGGAATTGGTATGGTTCAAAGGGCAAAAATGGATAGCAAATGCCCTGAAAATAAACGAACCGTATGTGATTTATGGCAAACTCAATCATTTTAACGGCAGTTTTAGCATGCCACATCCTGAAATGCAATTGGTTACAGAATACAAAAAAACATTGCAATCCGCCATGCAACCTGTGTATTCATCTACCGAAAAATTAGTGAATTCAGGGATGAGTAATAAAATAATTCGTACCTATATTGAGAATTTATTCAAACAAATTTACAGTGGTATTCAAGAAACGCTCTCTCAAGAAATCATCAATGAATTTCAACTGATTTCAAAAAAAGAAGCCTTGTTGAATGTTCATTTTCCTAAAAACCATGAACTGTTAGCAAAAGCACAATTCCGATTAAAATTCGAAGAATTGTTTTTTATACAGTTGCAATTGGTTCGAAAAAATCGCATCAATAAAACCCAAATAAAGGGAATGCTTTTTAAAAATGTGGGAACTGTTTTTAATGATTTTTACAAACATCATTTACCTTTTCAATTGACCAATGCTCAGAAAAGAGTCGTCAAAGAAATTCGGAAAGATGTAGCTTCTGGAATTCATATGAACCGTTTATTGCAAGGAGATGTGGGCTCAGGTAAAACAATTGTAGCTTTATTAACCATGTTATTAGCGATTGATAATGGCTATCAAGCAGCATTAATGGCACCAACAGAAATTTTGGCAACCCAACATTTCAATGCCATTGCAACAATGCTAAAAGACATGCCAATTTCAGTTGAATTGCTTACAGGATCAACAAAAACCAAGAAAAGAAGAGTAATTCATGAAGCGCTAGAAAACGGCTCTTTACACATTTTAATTGGGACACATGCTCTATTAGAAGATAAAGTTCAATTCTACAATCTAGGGTTGGCAATAGTTGACGAACAACATCGATTTGGAGTCGCACAACGTTCTAAACTTTGGATGAAGAATACCATTCCCTCAGGGGAGTTTGGAGGGGCCTGTCCCCCTCACATCCTAGTAATGACAGCCACTCCAATTCCAAGAACATTAGCCATGTCATTGTATGGTGATTTAGATATATCCGTCATTGATGAGTTACCACCTGGAAGAAAAGAAATCAAAACAGTGCATCGTTTTGACAATCAACGATTATCCGTCTTAAAATTTATGAGGGATGAAATCGCTAAAGGAAGACAAATTTATGTGGTATATCCACTCATTGAAGAATCAGAAGTATTGGATTATAAAGATTTAATGGATGGTTTTGAAAGCATTTCAAGAGAGTTTCCCATGCCAAAATACCAAATAAGTATTGTGCATGGAAAAATGACAGCCGAAAAAAAAGAATTCGAAATGCAGCGTTTTGTAAAAGGCGAAACCCACATCATGGTAGCAACTACCGTAATTGAAGTTGGGGTAAATGTACCCAATGCCAGTGTAATGATTGTAGAAAGCACCGAACGTTTTGGGCTTAGCCAATTGCACCAATTAAGAGGTAGAGTGGGTAGAGGAGCTGAGCAAAGTTATTGTATTTTAATGACAGGAGTAAAATTATCTGAAGAAGCAAAAACGCGTGTTAAAACCATGGTCGAAACTACTGACGGATTTAAAATAGCAGAAGTCGATTTAAAATTACGAGGTCCTGGAAATCTCATGGGCACTCAACAAAGTGGAGTATTAAACCTAAAGATTGCTGACCTGATCAAAGATGGTGAAATCTTACATTTAGCAAGAAAAACAGCCATCAAATTACTCGAGCAAGACCCAAATATGCAACAAGAATCCAATGGACTTATCAAAAAGGCATTTAACGAAATGACAAAAACAGCAAAAGTATGGAGTAGAATTTCCTAAAATATGTAACTGTTATAAAAAGAAAAGAGTTTGTCAAACAAATGACAAACTCTTTTCAGAAGACAAAATTCAAATACCATTAATTCCAACCACCACCCAAAAACTTATACAAATGGATGTTTGCCATTAATTGATCTTTTTTAGTTTCAACAAGGGCGATTTTTGCTTCCAAAGCTTCTCTTTGAGTCTGCAACACTTCTAAATAATCAGCTCTTGCTGTGGTAAATAATCGTGTTGAAAGGGTAATAGATTCTGTGAGTGTAGTTACTTGACCTTCTTTAAAAGTATATACTTTTTTTAGATTTTGAATATTAGAAAGTTCGTTGGCAACCTCAATATAGGCATTTAAAATCGTTTTTTCATATTCAAAAATTGCTTGTATTTGTTTGCTGTTGGCATTTTTATACAACGCTTTAATCGCGCTACTATTAATAATTGGCCCAACAAAATCTCCTGCAAAACTGTAGACTAATGATTCTGGAGTTTTGGTTAAAAGTCCTTTTTTAAAAGCATCCAAACCAACATATGTTTTTTTGATTGATAAGATTTGTGAAAATAATTAATTTACTGTTTTAACTTTTTATTATTTTTAAAATAAGAGGCTCTTTTTTCTAAATGCACTAAAAAATCAATTGTTTCTTATAAAATAATTAATGAAAATGAAATGGC
>JANREL010000047.1:3338-4596 GCA_030758355.1 Polaribacter sp. | reverse complement strand
TAAAAACTAAAAACTAAAAATTCAAGAATTTTTTCCCAACAATCGTTTTGCGGCCAAAAAAGGGGTTGTTTTTCCTGCTTCTAATTGTTGTATTTCATTAGAAAGTAATTTTTGAATATGAGGATTTTGGTAAAAAGCAACTTTCAACTGTTGCTCAATAGTAGACAGTAACCAAAATTTATTTTGCTCATTTCTTTTTTGGATAAAGTATCCATTTTGTTTGGTGAGTGTAATATATTCTTGAATCATGGTATCAATAATATCAATTCCTTTATGATTCAAAGCGCTTGTTGTAAGTACTTTAGGTTGCCAATTACTTTCCTTTAAAGGATATAAATGCAAGGCTTTGTTGAATTCAATTTGAGCTATTTTGGCATTTTTTTCATTATCACCATCCGCTTTGTTGATAACAATTGCATCCGCCATTTCTATGATTCCACGTTTAATGCCTTGCAATTCATCACCTGCACCAGCTAAATTCAGTAATAAAAAGAAATCAACCATAGAATGCACCATCGTTTCAGATTGTCCAACTCCAACAGTCTCTATAATAATAGTATCAAAACCAGCTGCTTCACACAAAATAATACTTTCGCGTGTTTTTTGAGCAACGCCACCTAACGAACTTCCTGCAGGTGAAGGTCTTATAAACGCATTGGAGTCTGTGACCAATTGTTCCATCCTTGTTTTATCACCTAAAATAGATCCTTTATTTACAGAACTGCTTGGATCAACAGCTAAGACAGCCACTTTTTTTCCTTGACTAGTAAGCTGTTTTCCAAAAGCTTCGATAAAGGTACTTTTTCCAACTCCTGGAACACCTGTAATACCAATTCTGACAGAATTATTGGCAAAAGGCAAGCATTTTTCAATGATTTCGTTGGCTTGTTCTTGGTGTTTTGGGTTGGTACTTTCAACCAAGGTAATGGCTTTGCTTAAAAAAGGAATGTTTCCCTGCAAAATATTTGTGACATATTCATCAACCGTATTTTTTTTAGATCGGAATTGTTTAATCTTTTCTGCACTCAGTTTACTGGTGGTTTCTGGTTGAGAAACACCTTTTTTTTCATGCAAAGCAGACAGTTTTTTAGTCATCGTAAAAGTTATTATGTAAATTTAGAAATAAAATTTCACTCATTTTGCAACACACTTAAAAATATGTCGTCTTTTAAGTAACAAATGTATTCATGAAGCCAACTAAACAGCTACATCAAGTAATTTATTTTTAGACAATGTAACTGATGCAAAAATTACATCA
>JANREL010000047.1:0-3238 GCA_030758355.1 Polaribacter sp. | reverse complement strand
TAAAAACCTACTTTTCGAAATAAAATCAATGACAAATTCAACCGCTAACCCTTCCATGAAATTGAATCTTCTTCGTGATAAATCAAAAAATATTAACGGAAATTTTACAATTAAAACAAAGGATACTACTTTTTATATCAACGGAAAATACAGTCAAATTACTGTAAATCAATAGTATAGTATCCTTAAAAACATACTTTTTTTTATCAAACTTCTAACAGTTTTCCATTTCTATATTCTTTTGAAAGTGCCTATCTTTAGCCACCAATATTAGCCACTTTTTTAATGGAACGTTACAAAGAACAACAGCTCAAAATATACAATTCGCTCACCAAGCAAAAAGAAGTTTTCAAACCCATCACAGAAGGATATGTAGGCATGTACGTTTGCGGACCTACAGTCTATAGCAATGCACATTTAGGCAATGTAAGAACCTTTATGTTCTTTGATGTTTTATACAGGTATTTATTGCATTTGGGCTATAAAGTGCGCTATGTTAGAAATATTACAGATGCAGGACATTTGGAAAATGATGCTGATGAAGGTGAAGATCGTATTGCTAAAAAGGCACGTTTAGAGCAAATTGAACCCATGGAAGTGGTTCAAATGTACACAGTTGATTTTCACAACGTACTCAAAAATTACAACTTTTTACCGCCAAGTATCGAGCCCACAGCTACAGGTCATATTGTAGAGCAAATTGAAATGATTAAAGATATTATTTCAAAAGGATTTGCCTACGAAGTTAATGGTTCTGTCTATTTTGATGTCTTGGAATACAACAAAAAAGGAAATTATGGCATACTTTCAGGAAGAAAAATAGAAGATTTAATTCACAATACAAGAACTTTAGACGGACAATCAGATAAGAAAAATCCGCAGGATTTTGCGCTTTGGAAAAAAGCAGATGAACGTCACATTATGCGTTGGCCATCTCCTTGGAGTGATGGTTTTCCTGGTTGGCATTTAGAGTGTTCTGTGATGAGTACCAAATATTTAGGCGAACAATTTGATATACATGGAGGAGGAATGGATTTAAAATTTCCACACCATGAATGTGAAATTGCACAATCGCAAACTTGTAGTGGTCTAAAACCTGTGAACTATTGGATGCATACAAATATGTTATTGTTGAATAGTCAAAAAATGGCAAAATCAACAGGGAATTTTATTTTACCAAACGAAATTTTAACAGGAGAAAATACCATTTTACCAAAACCATTTTCGGCAAGTGTAGTACGTTTTTTCAATATGCAAGCCAATTACAGAAGCATTTTAGATTTTTCGGGAGAAGCTCTAGAAGCATCAGAAAAAGGACATGCTAAGTTGATGGAAGCAGTTTCTTATTTGAATATTGCTGAAGCAGGAAAAGTATCAACTTTTGATGTAAAAGCCTGGAATCAATATTGTTACGATGCCATGAATGACGATTTCAATACGCCAATTCTCATCTCACAATTGTTTGAAGCTGTAAAAGTGATCAATCAAATAAAAGAACAAAAAGCAAGTTTAACATCCGAAGATTTAGCTTTTTTTAAAGAAACCATCAATGCCTTTGTATTTGATGTTTTGGGATTGATGAACGAAACATCCAAAGAATCTTCAAACAAAATCAATGGAGTGATTGAATTGCTCATCAAATTGAGAAAAGAGGCAAGAGAAAACAAAGATTTTGCGTTGTCTGATCAAATTCGTAATGAATTAGTAGCTTTAGGAATTCAGTTAAAAGATGGGAGAGAGGGGACTACTTTTTCGGTGAATTAATGAGAAAATGTAATAATGAATAAATGACGAACTCAAAATCAAAAACTCAGTATTTTAAACAGATTCTTATTTTTCCATTCGTGTTTTTAGTTCGGTTTTATCAAGTAGCGATTTCGCCTTTAACACCCTCAACTTGCAGATACAGTCCAACATGTTCACATTACACCTTGGAAGCATTGCAAAAACACGGCCTTTTTTTTGGTGGATGGTTAGCCATCAAACGAATTTTTAGCTGTCATCCTTGGGGAGGAAGTGGTTATGACCCCGTGCCTGAAAAGAAATCACACAAACATTGAATTATCACACTTTCTTATTTGAAGATACAATAAGCTTCATTAAGTTTGCATACATAAAAATAACAATACCATGAATTATTTAGCAATCACTTGGGATCCATCTTTAGGCATCAATCTTGGTTTTTTTACCATTCGTTGGTACAGTTTGATGTTTGTAGCTGCTTTTTTGTTAGGCTTGCATTTGATGAAAAAAATCTATATCAAAGACGGCATTCCTGTTGAAAAATTGGATACATTGTTCATGTACACCTTCATTTCTATGTTGATTGGAATGCGTTTAGGAGATGTGTTTTTTTACAGTTGGGATTATTATCAAGATCATTTATTAGAGATTATCATTCCGTTTAAGCAAGTAAATGGCACCTGGAAATTTACAGGTTTTACAGGTTTTGCAAGTCATGGAGCAGCCATATCTATCATTTTAGCCATGTATTTTTATGCCAAAAAGCATTTGCAAAAACCCTGGTTATTTATTTTAGACAGATTGGCAATCATGGTAGCATTATCAGGTTTGTTCATCCGAATGGGAAATTTTTTCAATTCAGAAATTGTTGGAAAAGCAACTAACTCTGATTTCGGAGTAATTTTTAAAGCAAATGGCGAAGATTTTGCGCGTCATCCAACCCAAATTTATGAGGCTTTCAGTTATCTAACATTGTTTTTTGTGATGTGGTATTTGTATTGGAAAACCAATATCAAAGAAAAAACAGGATTCCTTTTCGGACTTTTTATGACGGTTTTATGGCTGATGCGTTTTTTAATTGAATTCTTAAAAGAAGAACAAGTGGAAGGAAGGGAAAACGGTTTTTTCAATTTTTTCAATACAGGACAAGTATTGAGTATTCCTTTGATTTTAATAGGTATTTGGTTGATGGTTAGAACATTTAAAAAAACAGTATAATTTTGTTAGAAAAACTCAAAGAGCGCTGGGAAATCTCTAGTAATTGGTCTTTAGTAGCTATTTTAATTGTTTTTGCCATCAATGGTTCGTTTGCTGCTTGGGTAGCAAAACCAATAACTACTTTTTTAGGAATTTCTCCAGAAACAATGTATCCTTGGTTGTATTGGGCGCTAAGAATTTTGTTAGTTTTTCCAATTTATCAGCTAACATTACCAATTGTTGGTTGGCTTTTTGGACAATTTCAATTTTTTTGGACTTTTGAGAAAAAGTTTTTAAG
>JANREL010000046.1:5715-8247 GCA_030758355.1 Polaribacter sp. | reverse complement strand
ACTACTAAATAGTGCGTGACTTGCAAATGATAGAAAAATACCATTAACACTAACTCATGAAACAAATAAAACCAACATTAGAAAAGATTACGCCCAATTTTGGTAGTTCCCTGTTGGTAAAGAAACATGTTGAGTTTTTAAAAACCAATACTCCTTTTTGGCATTTTCATCCTGAAATAGAATTGGTGTATGTAAATAAAGGAAGAGGGAAAAGACATATTGGCAATCATATTAGCTATTTTAACAATAGTCAATTGGTTTTAATTGGCTCAAATTTACCTCATGTTGGCTATATTGATAGATTGACAACCAATGGGTCAGAAACATTAATTCAATTTAAACCTGATTTTTTAGGAGAACATTTTTTTAAAATTCCTGAAATGTTGTCTATTGAAGCTCTTTTTGAACGTGCCAAAAAGGGGATTCGTTTTAATTTCGATATCAAACTACGGATTGGAGCAAAAATTGAAAAACTGGTTGATATTGAAGGCGCTGAAAGAATTATCGCTTTTTTAGATATTTTAAAAGATTTAGCCACTACTGATGATTATACCTTGCTGAATGCCAACGGTTTTGCTTTTGAAACCATTCCGCAAGACAGTAATAAAATCGAAATTATTTACAAACACATCAATGAACATTTTCAAGAGCATATTAGTTTAGATGAAATTGCAGCTCTTGTAAGTATGACAGTACCTGCATTTTGTAGGTATTTTAAAAAATCAACAGGAAAAACCTTTACAAAATTGGTAAATGAATACAGAGTTGTGCATGCCACAAAATTGTTAGCAGAAAGTACGATGAGCATTTCCGATATTTGTTTTGAATGCGGTTTCAATAACTTTTCGCACTTTAATAAACTATTCAATTCCATTACAGGGAAAAGTGCTTCAAAATATAGAAGTGATATGAAAAATTTAATTCAATAAGTAAATTATGGCAACCAAAATAGAAAAGGCCATTGAGTATTATACTTTTAAAAGTAAAAAAATACTTAATCACATCAATAACAGTAACAGTTTAACTGTGGATGAAATCATAGAAAATGGTCAAGAATTAGCCATTTTAGAATATAAAATTACAGCTTTAGAAGTAGCAAAAGCCAGCTAATTTTTTCACAACTTTCCATTCCATTCGTTATAAAACTGTTCCAAATACAGTTCTATAAAACGATGTCTTTCTGCAGCAATTTTTTTGCCTGTTTTAGTATTCATTTGGTCTTTTAAGAGCAATAATTTCTCATAAAAATGATTGATACTTGGCGCGTCCGAATTTTTATAAGCTTCTTTACTAATATTCAAATTTGGTAAAACCTCAGGATCATAAATTGCTCGATTTTTAAATCCTCCATAATTAAAACAACGTGCAATTCCAATGGCACCAATGGCATCTAATCGGTCAGCATCTTGCACAACTTCCAATTCTTTTGAAGTAAATTTTGTGGCATTTTTATCCAAAGAATTTTTAAAAGAAATATGTTTAATGATATTTACCACATGCTCACGAGTTTTTAAAGCTACTTTTTGTTGTTCCAAAAAATCACTTGCTTTTTTTGGACCTACAGTTTCATCACCTTTATGAAATTTTGCATCAGCAATATCATGCAATAAAGCTGCCAACGAAACCAAAAAAATATCTACAGATTCCTCTTTGGAAATCAGAATCGCATTTTTATAAACACGCTCAATATGAAACCAATCATGACCTCCCTCTGCATTTTTTAATTCCTTTTTTACAAATTTGATGGTATTTTCTAGGATGCTTTCTTGGTTCATATTAAAATAAATTTAATGTGTTGAAATACAAAATCCACTTTAAAAAGTGGATTTTTATTTGGATTATTGATTCTAAAATCTTCTTTCTTAAAAATTAACAATGCTCTTCGTAAGCAGCTGCTAAATTCTGTGCAATCATTTGAGCTGAACGCCCTTCAATATGGTGGCGTTCTAACATGTGTACTAAATTTCCATCTTTAAATAATGCAATTGCTGGTGATGATGGAGGAAATGGAATCATAAATTCTCTCGCTTTTTGGGTAGATTCTTTTTCTACACCTGCAAAAACAGTTGTTAAATTGTCTGGAGTTTTGTCAGCTTTTAAAGAAGCAATTGCTCCTGGTCTTGCAGTACCTGCTGCACAACCACAAACTGAATTTACCATTACTAAAGTGGTTCCTTTTTTTGCTAAGGCATTTTCAACATCAGTTGCAGTATATAAGGCTTCAAAACCTGCATTGATTAGCTCATCACGCATTGGTTTTACTAATTCTTCTGGATACATAATTTATTTCTTTTGAGTTGCAAATATACTCATAAAAATAAAAAGATTCAAGTCGTTTTTGAGTAGCTTTTTTAGAAGATACATCAAAAAAATTGATATTATACTTTAAATTTTTAGTTTCTTTGGACTTGCAAAAAAGTATATAAAAAGTATGGGAAATTTTACCAAATGGTTAGGAGCAGGTTTAGGATTTACCCTAGGAGGACCAATAGGAGCTGCTATTGGTTTTGCAATTGGTAGTTTTGTTGATGG
>JANREL010000046.1:0-5615 GCA_030758355.1 Polaribacter sp. | reverse complement strand
TAGGAGGACCAATAGGAGCTGCTATTGGTTTTGCAATTGGTAGTTTTGTTGATGGTTTTTCTGCTGATGATATTACTATTGAACAAAGAGAATATCAACGAACAATTAATCAAAATCAAAACACACAATCTGGTGATTTTGAAATTAGTTTGCTGGTTTTAGCATCAATTGTCATTAAATCTGATGGAAAAATTGATCAAAGGGAACTGAATTTTGTAAGAAATCAGTTTTATGCAATGTACGGAGAGCAGAGAGCAAACCATGCATTTAAGTTGTTTAAAGGTATTATCAAAAAAGATATTTCTGCGCGTCAGGTTTGTGTTCAAATTCGCGAACACATGCCACATGCATCTCGTTTACAATTGATTCATTTTTTATTTGGAATTGCAAAAGCTGATGATTTTGTAAGCGAAAAAGAAATTGATGAAATTCGAAAAATAGCGGGTTATTTATATATCAATCAACCTGATTTCGAGTCTATCAAAGCAATGTTTTACGATGAATCTGGCAGTGCGTATAAAATTTTAGAAATCGAGAAAACAGCCACTGATGATGAAGTGAAAAAAGCTTACAGAACTTTAGCAAAAAAGCATCATCCAGACAAATTACAAGATTTAGGGGAAGAACATTTAAAAGGTGCTCAAGAAAAATTTCAAAGCATTCAGGCTGCTTATGAAAAAATTAAAAAAGAAAGGGGGTTTTAAAAGACGCTTTTTTACACTTAAAGCCTTTCATTTTATAGAAATTCCTTATTTTCGCAACCTTATTAGAAAAGAGATATCATGAGCGCGAAATTTCCTGAATATAAAGCACTTGACTTGCCAAAAGTTGCAGAAGAAATTCTGGAGTATTGGAACAAACATTCTATTTTTGAAAAAAGTATTTCTACTAGAGAAGGCAGCACTCCTTTTGTTTTTTTTGAAGGACCACCTTCTGCAAACGGATTGCCAGGTGTACACCATGTTTTAGCAAGAGCCATCAAAGATATTTTTCCAAGATACAAAACCATGAAAGGTTTTCAAGTAAAAAGAAAAGCTGGATGGGACACTCATGGTTTGCCAATAGAATTAGGCGTTGAGAAAGAATTAGGCATTACAAAAGAAGATATTGGCAAAACGATTTCAGTAGAAGATTACAACGCGGCTTGTAGAAAAGCGGTAATGCGTTACACTGATATTTGGAATGATTTAACCCAAAAAATGGGATATTGGGTTGATATGGAACATCCATATGTAACCTATGAACCAAAATATATGGAATCTGTTTGGTGGTTGTTAAAACAGATTTATACTAAAAATTTATTGTATAAAGGATATACAATTCAGCCATATTCACCAAAAGCTGGAACTGGTTTAAGTTCGCACGAACTCAATCAACCAGGGACGTATCAAGATGTTACTGATACCACTGTTGTTGCGCAATTCAAAGCAATCAACGAAACATTGCCTGATTTTTTACAAAACGAAGGCACTATTTATTTTTTAGCTTGGACAACAACTCCTTGGACATTGCCTTCAAACACAGCTTTGACTGTAGGTCCAAAAATTGACTATGTTTTGGTTGATACATTCAATCAATACACATTTGAACCATCAAAAGTAATTTTGGCTAAAAACTTAGTTTCAAAACAGTTTGCAGGAAAAAATAATGTTCAAGTTGCAATTTCCGAAGATTTAAAAACATACAACTCTGGGGATAAAGTTATTCCTTTTTACGTTGTAAAAGAATTTGTTGGAAAAGATTTAGTTGGCATCAAATACGAACAATTACTAGATTATGTATTGCCAAATGACAATCCAGAAAATGCTTTTAGAGTGATTTCAGGTGATTTTGTAACTACTGAAGATGGTACAGGAATTGTACATACTGCTCCTACTTTTGGTGCTGATGACGCTTTTGTTGCCAAACAAGCAGTTCCTGAAATACCCCCAATGCTGGTAAAAGACGCTAATGGCAATTTGGTTCCTTTGGTAGATTTGCAAGGAAAATTCAGACCAGAAGTGACTGATTTTGCTGGGAAATACGTAAAAAACGAATATTATAATGATGGTGAAGCTCCTGAAAAATCAGTAGATGTTGAGATTGCTATCAAACTAAAAATCGAAAATAAAGCATTTAAAGTAGAAAAATACAAACACAGTTACCCAAATTGTTGGCGGACAGACAAGCCAATTTTATATTATCCATTAGATTCTTGGTTTATCAAAGCAACTCAAGTAAAAGAGAGAATGCACGAATTGAACAAGTCAATCAACTGGAAACCAGAATCTACAGGAACAGGTCGTTTTGGAAATTGGTTGGCAAATGCCAACGATTGGAACTTGTCACGCTCTCGTTATTGGGGAATTCCTTTGCCAATTTGGCGAACTGACGATGGTAAAGAAGAAATTTGTATTGGTTCTGTTGAAGAACTAAAAAATGAAATGTCTAAAGCTATAAAAGCAGGGTTTTTAGCAAAAGACATTTTTGAAGATTTTGAAATTGGAAACAATTCCGAAGAAAACTATGCAAAGATAGATTTACACAAAAATATTGTTGATGAAATTGTGCTAGTTTCAGCCTCAGGAAAACCAATGAAACGCGAATCTGATTTGATAGATGTGTGGTTTGATTCAGGTGCAATGCCTTATTCACAATGGCATTATCCTTTTGAAAACAAAGATTTGATTGATAAGAATGAAGCTTTTCCAGCCGATTTTATTGCTGAAGGTGTAGACCAAACTCGTGGTTGGTTTTATACATTACACGCCATTGCAACTATGGTTTTTGATTCTGTAGCCTATAAAAATGTAGTTTCAAATGGATTGGTTCTAGACAAAAACGGTCATAAAATGTCCAAACGTCTAGGAAATGCCGTAGATCCATTCACAACTTTAGCTGATTTTGGTGCAGATGCTACACGTTGGTATATGATTGCAAATGCCAATCCTTGGGACAATTTAAAATTTGATTTAGAAGGCATTGAAGAAGTAAAACGTAAGTTTTTTGGAACACTTTACAATACCTATTCTTTCTTTGCATTGTACACAAATATTGATGGGTTTGCATACAAAGAAGATGAAATTCCACTAGAAAATCGACCAGAATTAGACAGATGGATTTTATCAGAATTGCACACGTTGATTCAGAATGTTGATAAATTTTATGCTGATTATGAACCTACAAGAGCAGCAAGAGCCATTTCTGATTTTACACAAGAATATCTGAGCAATTGGTACGTGCGATTAAGCAGAAGACGTTTCTGGAAAGGCGATTACCAAACAGATAAAGTTTCTGCCTATCAGACATTGTATACTTGTTTGGTTACCATTGCGAAATTGGGTGCCCCAATTGCTCCATTTTTTATGGATAAATTGTATCAAGATTTAAATTTAGTTACTAAAAAAGAAGGTTCTGAGAGTGTTCATTTGGCCGATTTTCCAATTTTTAATGTTTCTTTTGTTGATAAAAGTTTAGAAGAAAAAATGGAAAGTGCACAAAAAATTTCTTCATTGGTACTTTCGTTACGCGCCAAAGAAAAGATAAAAGTTCGTCAACCATTACAAAAAATCATAATTCCCGTAGATAGTTTTCAACAAAAGGAAGCTATTTTAGCAGTATCAAATTTGATAAAACATGAGGTAAATATCAAAGAAATTGAACTTCTTGAAGATGCTTCAGGCATGTTAATTAAGCAAATAAAACCCAATTTTAAAACCCTAGGACCAAAATTTGGAAAAGAGATGCGTTTGATAGCGAGCGCAGTACAAAATTTTACCAAAGAAGATATTAACAATATTGAAAAATTGGGAACCATTTCTATCAATATTGATGGAAAAAATATAAATTTAGGTCTTGAAGATGTAGAAATATCATCCAGAGATATTGAAGGTTGGCTAGTTGCAAACGAGGGTTCATATACAGTTGCTTTAGATGTTACAATTACGGATGATTTACGCAAAGAAGGTATTGCTAGAGAATTGGTGAATAGAATTCAAAATGCTCGAAAAGACTCAGGTTTAGAGGTAACTGATAAAATAAAATTGACAGTTTTAAATTCTGAAAATCTGCAAGAGGCTATTTTGGAGAATAAAACATATATCATGAACGAAACCTTAACACTAGATTTAATATTTGTTAACAAGTTAGAAACAGGGATCCCTGTTGAATTTGATAGTATTGCAAGCAAAATGTTAATAGAAAAAATGTAAGAAAATGTCAGACGTAAAATTAAAATATTCAGAAGAGGACTTAAAAGAGTTCAGACAAATTATTGAAAAAAAAATAAAAAGAGCTCAAGAAGATTTAGAGATCTTAAAAAGTGCCTATAAAAACGATGCCGATAATGGTACAGATGATACTTCACCATCTTTTAAATCTTTTGATGAAGGTTCGGATGTAATGAACAAAGAAGCTAATGTGCAGTTGGCAATTAGACAAGAAAAATTCATTAGAGATTTAAAAAATGCATTGCAAAGAATCGAAAATGGAACTTATGGCGTTTGTAGAGTTACTGGAAAATTGATTCAAAAAGAGCGTTTAAAATTAGTGCCTCATGCGACTTTAAGTATCGAAGCGAAAAGACGTCAATAATTTTAGTTTCCCAAATAAATGTAAAAGCTTCTCTTAAAAGAAGCTTTTTTTATGATGAAAAAACAACTTTTATTTCTTTTTATGATGATTTCAATTACTTTTTTTGCTCAAAAAAAAGTGGGGAAAGACATTGAAACTTCTCAAAAAGAAATTGAGATATCAACAGTTGGTTTGGATGATTTTGTGATTGAAAATTCAAATTCGAAATTTGTGGAAGTAATATTGTTTGCCGAAAATATCCACGAACAAGGAATCGTCATTGCTGAAGAGAATGATAAAGTTTCCATCAAATTTCAATTGGATAGTTTACTAATTGAAGAAGCTGTTTTTCGAAAATTTATCACCAAAAGATTGCAAAGAGCGTATGCCATTGTAAAAATCCCAAAAGACAAAAACCTTACTATTTACGGAGAAAATCATAGCATTGAATCCAAAAATTTTCGGGGAGATTTAACCATTTATATAGAAAAAGGGATCGTAAAATTGAATACCATTCAATCAAATACTGTTGTTAAAATGTATGCAGGAACAATTTTTGCTACTGCCAAAAACAAAAACATCAACCTACATTCCAATATAGGAAATATTACTGTTGATGAGGTTTTATATCAAAAAGATTTTAAAAAAATCATTTCAGATACAAGCAAATCACTCTCAATAAACACCATAAAAGGGATAATTTTTGTTAGCACCCAATAAACTCAATATTATTGTTATTTTTGCAATCAAATTAAAAAAAGCATGTCAAAAAAGAACTTAGCAATTGCGACAATTTTTAGCGCTATTATTCTTGATCAAATTATAAAAATTTACATCAAAACTAATTTTATTTTAGGAGAAGAAGTGCTCGTTTTTGATTGGTTTCGCATTCATTTTACCGAAAATAATGGCATGGCAATGGGCTTTGAATTTGGTGGCGAAACTGGCAAACTTTTTTTAACCTTATTTCGTTTAGTGGCTGTTTGTGGAATTGTATATTGGTTATATGCCACCATAAAATCTAAAGTTCATAATGCTGTAATCATAGCCATTTCATTGATATT
>JANREL010000045.1:4569-8273 GCA_030758355.1 Polaribacter sp. | reverse complement strand
CAATCAGCGAATTGTAGTCGAATTTTTTTTCTTCCATGTGTGTGTATAAATGTCAATTTGTCAGATTATCAAAAAAAATATTGATAAAAGCGCGACAAATGTAGGTAAAAACCCAGTTTATGACGGTTTTTTGTTATTATATATTTTAAATTAACTTTGTTTCAAACACTATTATTCCCGAATTATTTTTTAGACTGTTTTAAAGCAGCTTTTATAAAATCAACAAATAAAGGATGAGGTTTTAAAACGGTACTTTTATATTCAGGATGAAATTGTACACCCACAAACCAAGGATGATTAGGAATTTCAATTACTTCAACCAAGTCAGTTTTTGGGTTGGTTCCTGTAGCAATCATTCCAGCAATTTCGAACTGATTTAAATATTCGTTATTGAACTCATATCTGTGTCTGTGACGCTCTTTAATCATTGTTGATTGATATGCTTCAAACGCTTTTGAGTTTTTTGTTAACTGACAGTCCCAAGCTCCTAAACGCATGGTGCCTCCTTTTTCAGTCACGTTTTCTTGACTTTCCATTAAATTGATTACAGGACTTTTACAATCACTTTTCATTTCAGTTGAAAAAGCATCGGGTAAATTCAAGACGTTTCTGGCAAATTCAATCACTGCCATTTGCATTCCTAAACAAATTCCGAAAAAAGGAATGTTATTTTCACGCGCATATTTTACAGCATTTATTTTTCCTTCAATTCCACGATCACCAAAACCTGGAGCAACTAAAATTCCATTAACTCCTTTTAATTGTTCTTCAAAATTATCAGCAGTTAAACTTTCAGAGTGCACCCATCTCACATTTACTTTGGTTTCATGAGACGAACCTGCATGAATAAACGCTTCTGAAATGGATTTATACGAATCTTGCAATTCAATATATTTTCCGATCAATGCAATTTCAACTTGCGATGTTGGATTTTTGTGCTTTCTTAAAAATTCATTCCAAGCTTTTAGTTCGGGTTTTTTATCTGTAGAAAGATGTAGTTTTTTCAAAACAACTTCATCCAAACCTTCTTCTAACATTAAATTAGGTACGTCATAAATTGTTTTTGCATCAATAGATTGAATAACGTCTTCTTTTTTAACATTGCAAAAAAGTGCCAATTTACGTCTGATATCATCTGAAATATGATGCTCAGTTCTACACACTAAAATATCAGGACTTACTCCACTTTGCATCAACATTTTTACGGAATGTTGTGTTGGTTTTGTTTTTAATTCTCCCGCAGCAGCCAAATATGGAACTAATGTTAAATGAATAACAATTGCATTTTCTTCGCCTTTTTCCCACAATAATTGACGAACAGATTCTACATAGGGTAAAGATTCAATATCACCAACTGTTCCTCCAATTTCAGTAATTACAATATCGTAATCACCAGTTTCACCTAAAATTTGAATTCGATGTTTGATTTCATCAGTGATATGAGGAATTACTTGAACAGTTTTTCCTAAAAACTCTCCTTTACGCTCTTTATTGATGACAGATTGGTAAATTCTTCCTGTAGTAACATTGTTTGCCTGACTTGTTGGAATGTTTAAAAAACGCTCGTAATGCCCCAAATCTAAATCTGTTTCAGCACCATCATCAGTTACATAACATTCGCCATGTTCATACGGATTTAGTGTTCCTGGATCAATATTGATGTAAGGATCTAATTTTTGGATGGTTACAGAAAAGCCTCTTTCTTGCAATAATTTAGCCAAAGAAGCAGCTATAATTCCTTTTCCAAGTGATGAAGTTACGCCTCCTGTGACAAAAACGTATTTGGTATTGTGCATGGTATTATTAGGTTTGGGCAAAAGTAAGATTTAAAGATTTTATTACAAATAAAAAACACTAAAAACATTCAAAAAAGAGGATGATTCTATGGATAAAAAATATTTTTAATTTTTTTTCAAATACTATTTGTCAAAAATAAAAACAGTTGTATATTTGCCCACGCTTTAAACAAGGTACGTTTACAGCAAATAAAATTAGTTTAGAAGACATTTAAGATAAAAAGAAATGAGCAAAAGAACATACCAGCCGTCAAAAAGAAAGAGAAGAAACAAACACGGTTTCAGAGAAAGAATGGCTTCTGCTAATGGAAGAAAAGTGTTGGCACGTAGAAGAGCAAAAGGAAGAAAAAAATTGACTGTTTCATCTGAATCAAGACCAAAAAAATAAATGATTAACAATTTGTTAATATATAAGGTGTTACTTTTTTTAGTAACACCTTTTTTTATATCTATTGAGTAACTATTTTTACAAATTCATAATTTACAACTACTTACCATGCCAAAAAGAAAAGACCTCAAATCAATTTTAATTATCGGATCTGGACCCATTGTTATAGGACAAGCTTGCGAATTTGATTATTCAGGCTCGCAATCTTTACGTTCTTTGAGAGAAGACGGAATTGAAACAATTTTAATCAATTCCAATCCTGCAACAATTATGACAGATCCTTCTATGGCAGATCATATTTATTTATTGCCTTTAACAACAAAATCAATTATTAAAATTTTAAAAGAACATCCTCAGATTGATGCAGTTTTGCCTACAATGGGTGGTCAAACTGCTTTGAATTTATGTATTGAAGCGGATACCAAAGGAATTTGGAAAGATTTTGGAGTGAAATTAATTGGAGTTGATATCAATGCCATTAATATTACAGAAGATAGAGAACAATTTAGAGAATTGATGTTGAAAATTGGAGTGTCAATGGCCCCTCAAGCAACAGCAACCTCTTTCTTAAAAGGAAAAGAAATTGCACAAGAATTTGGTTTTCCTCTTGTAATTCGCTCTTCTTATACGTTGGGTGGTGCAGGAGCTTCCATAGTATATAAAGCGGAAGATTTTGACGAATTATTGCGAAGAGGTTTAGAAGCATCACCAATTCATGAAGTGATGATTGACAAAGCAATGATGGGATGGAAAGAATATGAATTGGAATTGTTGAGAGATCATAATGACAATGTGGTGATTATTTGTTCTATTGAAAATATGGATCCAATGGGAATTCATACAGGAGATTCGATTACAGTTGCACCAGCAATGACTTTATCAGACAAAACGTATCAAAAAATGCGTGATATGGCAATCCACATGATGCGCTCAATTGGTGATTTTGAAGGAGGTTGTAATGTGCAATTTGCAGTTTCTCCAGATGAAAAGGAGGATATTATAGCGATTGAAATCAATCCACGAGTTTCTCGTTCGTCAGCTTTGGCGAGCAAAGCAACAGGATATCCTATTGCGAAAGTGGCCACAAAATTAGCAATTGGTTATACTTTAGATGAATTAGAAAACGGAATTACCAAATCAACTTCTGCTCTTTTTGAACCAACGTTGGATTATGTCATCGTAAAAATTCCACGTTGGAATTTTGATAAATTCGAAGGCTCAGACAGAACTTTAGGACTACAAATGAAAGCAGTTGGAGAAGTTATGGGAATTGGACGTTCGTTTCAAGAAGCCTTACACAAAGCAACGCAATCACTTGAAATTAAGCGAAATGGGTTAGGTGCAGATGGCAAAGGTTACACAGATTACAATCAAATTATAGATAAATTGACCCATGCAAGTTGGGACCGTGTTTTTGCCATTTATGATGCAATTGCCATCGGAATTCCGTTGAGTAAAATATACGATATCACAAAAATTGACATGTGGTATTTGAAACAATACGAAGAATTATTTCAATT
>JANREL010000045.1:0-4469 GCA_030758355.1 Polaribacter sp. | reverse complement strand
AGTATTGTAACTGATAAAAAGAAAATAGTCGTTTTAGGTTCAGGACCAAACAGAATTGGACAAGGAATTGAGTTTGATTATTGTTGTGTACACGGGGTTTTGGCAGCTTCAGAATGTGGTTATGAAACCATCATGATTAATTGTAATCCTGAAACAGTTTCTACGGATTTTGATACGGCTGATAAATTGTATTTCGAACCCGTTTTTTGGGAACATATTTATGACATTATTCGTCATGAAAAACCAGAAGGAGTCATTGTACAATTAGGTGGACAAACGGCCTTAAAATTAGCAGAAAAATTAACCAAATACGGAATTAAAATCATAGGAACTTCTTTCGAAGCATTAGATTTAGCGGAAGATAGAGGAAGTTTTTCTGAATTATTAAAAAGCAACAACATTCCATATCCAGATTTTGGTGTAGCAGAAACTGCAGATGAGGCATTGGCTTTGGCAGATGAATTGGATTTTCCAATTTTAGTGAGACCAAGTTATGTATTGGGAGGGCAAGGAATGAAAATTGTTATCAATAAAGAAGAATTGGTAGAACATGTAGTAGATTTGTTGCGCAAAATTCCAAATAACAAACTGTTGTTAGATCATTATTTAGATGGTGCCATTGAAGCAGAATCTGATTCTATTTGTGATGCTGAAGGAAACGTATATATCATTGGAATCATGGAGCATATTGAACCTTGTGGAATTCATTCTGGCGATTCAAATGCTACGTTACCAGCCTTTAATTTGGGTGATTTAGTAATGCAACAAATTATAGATCATACCCATACAATTGCAAGAGCATTAAAAACAGTAGGTTTGATTAACATTCAATTTGCCATTAAAGAAGATATTGTTTATATCATTGAAGCCAATCCAAGAGCCTCAAGAACAGTACCTTTTATTGCAAAAGCGTATAAAGAACCCTATGTAAATTATGCCACAAAAGTAATGTTGGGCCATAATAAAGTTACCGATTTCAAATTCAATCCACAGTTGGAAGGATATGCTATCAAACAACCTGTTTTTTCATTTGATAAATTTCCGAATGTAAATAAAAAACTAGGTCCTGAAATGAAATCAACAGGCGAAAGTATTTTGTTTATTGATAGTCTGAAAGATGACGAATTTTACAATTTATATTCTCGAAGAAAAATGTATTTGAGTAAATAATTTTGATTTTATATCACAATTACAAGCATCCAATTTTGGATGCTTTTTTTATGGAATTCATCATTCATTATTATTTTTATTGATGAAATCAAAAAGAACAAATTTTATTAGACATCGTATTTTTAATCTATTTAAAACATTGTTATTCAGTTTATTATGTTAATGATTTACAGTTGAATATAATGTTATAAAAAGCATTTTATCTGATGTAAATAATAGAAAGTTTACTTTTGGAAGCTAGTAGAAATTACAATTGAAAATTATAGAAATATGGCAAAAACATTGTTTGACAAAGTATGGGATTCACACGTAGTTCGTAGTATAGAGGATGGTCCAGATGTATTTTTTATAGATCGCCATTTTATTCACGAAGTAACAAGTCCTGTCGCTTTTTTGGGATTAGAGAGCAGGGGAAATAGTGTTTTGTATCCTGAAAGAACCTTTGCAACTGCTGATCATAACACACCAACCATCAATCAACATTTACCTGTTGAGGATCCACTTTCTGCAAATCAATTGGATGCTTTAGAAAGAAATGCAGCAAAACACGGAATTTCACATTGGGGTTTAGGCAATAAAAATAACGGAATTGTGCATGTTGTTGGTCCTGAAAACGGAATTACTTTGCCAGGTTCAACCATTGTTTGTGGAGATTCTCATACTTCAACTCATGGTGCTTTTGGTGCTATTGCTTTCGGAATTGGAACATCAGAAGTTGAAATGGTGTTGTCAACGCAATGCATCATGCAACCAAAACCTAAAAAAATGCGCATCAATATCAATGGCAAGTTAGGTTTGGGTGTAACTCCAAAAGATGTGGCATTATTTATCATTTCTAAACAAACTACTTCAGGAGCAACAGGTTATTTTGTGGAATATGCAGGAGAGGTTTTTAGGGATATGTCTATGGAAGGACGAATGACAGTATGCAATTTATCTATAGAAATGGGTGCAAGAGGAGGAATGATTGCTCCTGATGAAAAAACATTTGAATATATAAAAGGTCGTGCTTTGACTCCAAAAGGTAAAGATTGGGACAAAGCTATGGAATATTGGAAAACATTACATACAGATAATGATGCAACTTTTGATGTAGAATTTCACTACAAAGCAACAGATATTGAGCCAATGATTACCTACGGAACCAATCCAGGAATGGGAATGGGTGTTACCAAATCAATTCCAAATGCTTCTCAAGTTGAAGGTGGTGTTGAAACCTATAAGAAATCCCTGGGATATATGCATTTTAATGAAGGTGAAAGTATGATTGGTAAAAAAATCGATTATGTCTTTTTAGGTTCTTGTACCAACGGAAGAATTGAGGATTTTAGAGCATTTTGTTCTATTGTGAAAGGACGAAAAAAAGCAGATCACGTTATTGCTTGGTTAGTACCAGGTTCACACAAAGTCGTAGAACAAATCAAAGCAGAAGGATTAAATGAAATTATTTCTGATGCTGGTTTTGAGTTAAGAGAGCCAGGATGTTCAGCTTGTTTAGCCATGAATGATGATAAAGTTCCTGCAGGAAAATTAGCGGTTTCTACATCAAACAGAAATTTTGAAGGCCGTCAAGGTCCAGGATCTAGAACGCTTTTGGCATCGCCATTAGTAGCAGCAGCATCAGCAATTGAAGGTGTTGTGACAGATCCTAGAAAATTGTTAGTTAGTTAATAAGAGTAAGTTATAAATTAACTTAAAAAATAAAATTTATATGTTCAGTTTGTGGAGGTTTAGACTTTAAAAACCTGAAATATTAAAAACGAAATAAAATATGGCTTACGATAAATTTGTAACATTAAAAAGCACAGCATATCCATTACCTATCGAAAATGTTGATACAGACCAAATTATTCCTGCACGTTTTTTAAAAGCTACTGAGCGTATAGGTTTTGGAGATAATTTCTTTAGAGATTGGCGATACAATGCTGATGGAACTCCAAAATCTGATTTTCCATTGAATAAAGAAATTTATGCAGGAGGTAAAATATTAGTTGGAGGAAGGAATTTTGGATCAGGTTCTTCCCGCGAACATGCAGCCTGGGCTGTGTATGATTTTGGCTTGCGATGCGTTATTTCTTCAGCTTTTGCAGATATTTTTAAAAATAATTGTTTAAACATTGGTGTTTTACCAGTACAGGTTTCTCCTACTTTCGCAGCAAAATTGTTTGATGCCATTTTTGCTGACCCAAAAACTGAAATTGAAGTAGATTTACCATCCCAAACTGTAACATTGTTAGCAACTGGTGAATCAGAGAAATTTGAGATCAATTCATACAAAAAAGAAAATATGTTGAATGGTTTTGATGATATTGATTATTTAAAAAATATCGAAGAAGAAATCACCACTTTTGCACAAACAAGACCTTTTTAATTCGTTTTTTTCATTCTATGGAGCAAAGGAAGATTGAAATTATGGACACAACACTTCGTGATGGAGAACAAACATCTGGAGTGTCTTTTTCTGTTTCTGAAAAATTAACGATTGCAAAATTATTACTAGAAGAATTAAAAGTTGATCGAATCGAAATTGCCTCAGCAAGAGTTTCTGATGGCGAAATGCGAGCAGTTCAAAAAATAACAGAGTGGGCTTCTCAAAATAATTTTCTTGATAAAATAGAAGTATTGACTTTTGTTGATGAGGGAAAATCTATAGATTGGATGTTGTCAACAGGCGCAAAAGTTCAAAATTTATTGACAAAAGGTTCTCTAAATCATTTAATACATCAATTAAAAAAAACACCTGACCAGCATTTTTCTGACATCAAAAAAACGATTGGATTAGCTCAGAAAAACCATATCAAAACCAATGTTTATTTGGAAGATTGGTCAAATGGTATGCGAAATTCAAAGGAATACGTATTTGAATATTTATCATTTTTAGCAACTCAACCCATTCAACGCATTTTATTGCCTGATACTTTAGGAATTTTAACTCCTTCAGAAACTTTTCAATTTATTTCAGAAGTTCGTGATAAATTCCCAACAATTCACTTAGATTTTCATGGTCACAACGATTATGACTTAGGGGTTGCCAATGCTATGGAAGCTGTAAAAGCAGGTATAAATGGTTTGCATTTAACTATAAATGGAATGGGCGAACGTGCTGGAAATGCACCAATGGCAAGTGTTATTGCAGTCATTAATGATTTTTTGGATGATATAAAAATCACTGCCAAAGAGAGTTCACTACACAAAGTAAGCAAACTTGTTGAAAATTTTTCTGGATTTAGAATTCCTGTAAATAAACCCATTGTTGGTGCAAATGTTTTTACCCAAACTGCTGGAATTCATGCAGATGG
>JANREL010000044.1 GCA_030758355.1 Polaribacter sp. | reverse complement strand
TTCCAAACGGTTCAGAATGGGAAATTAGAACATACATTCATATTAATATTGGAAAATAAATAAAGACTAATTATGAAAACATCAAAAAAATTATTTTTAAAAATAACAAAACCTTTAGCCTTACTTCTTTTAGTAAACTTAGGTTGTGAAAGAGATATTTCAGATGAAGCAGTTCAAGCAACTTTCTCAACCAACCGAATAATATTTTCAGATACTTTTAGTGCTGGATTAGAATATTATCCATATTTAGACTCTAAATTTGAGGCTTTTTCAGTTGATACTGAGGTAAAATATCAAGGAACTGCGTCTATGAGATTCGACGTGCCTAATGAAGGAGATAGAAATGGTGCCTATGCTGGTGCAATTTTTAGAGATGATAATGGAGGTAGAGATTTGTCTAAATACGATGCCTTGACTTTTTGGGCAAAAGCATCCAAAGCTGCCACCATCAATGATATTGGATTTGGTCAAGATTTTGGACAAAACAAATTTCAAGTGAGCAAACGTGGATTAAGACTTACAACTAATTGGGTGAAATACACAATTCCGATCCCTGATGCATCCAAATTAAAACAAGAAAAAGGGATGTTCTGGTATGCAGAAGGTCCTGAAAATGGTGATGGGTATTCTTTTTGGATTGATGAGTTACAATTTGAAAAATTAGGAACAATTGCCCAACCAAGACCATCAATTTTGAATGGGGATACTATTTCAGTAAATACATTTATTGGTGTAAATATCAATGTTGCTGATTTAAATCAAACATTTAATTTAGGTACAGGAGAAGACATTTCAATAAGTTCAGCTCCAGGTTATTTTATTTTTTCTTCCTCAAATCCAAGTGTGGCAAGTGTCAGCGAGACAGGTGTTGTAGAGGTTTTATCTGCTGGGAACAGTGTAATAACTGCCACTTTGGATGGAGTAGAGGCGAAAGGTTCATTAACTATAAATTCTATTGGCTCCTTTGTATTTGCTCCAACTCCTGTGAGGGACTCTAACAATGTAGTGTCTATATTTAGCGACCACTATCCAAATACTCCTGTTGATTTTTTCAATGGCTATTGGCAACCATATCAAACAACTCAGTCAGCAGACTTTAGTATTCAGGGTGATAATTTTTTAAATTATACCAATTTTAATTTTGTTGGAATTCAATTTGCAAATCCAACACTTAATTTAACGGATAAATCAAATTTACATTTTAACATGTACATTCCGAATGCTGTCCCTTCAAATTTCGATTTTTTAGTAACGATTGTAGACTTTGGTCCAGACAAAGTAAATGGAGGAGGAGATGATACAAGACAACAATTATTTGTTAGAAAATCACCAAGTATTGTAGCGGATTCATGGATCACTATTGAGTTTTCTTTGAATGGGCTTACCCCAAGAAACAACGTAGGACTTATTATTTTTGAAAACATCAATTTTTCTTCACTAAGAAATTTATACCTGGATAATATATACTTCTATAAAAATTAAATTCTCCTATTTTAAAAATTTAAAAACATGAATATAAAAAATAAATTTTCTATAAAATTTCTAACAAAATATTTTATATTGTCCGGATTAATTTTCTCAATTAGTTGTTCAAATGATGAATCACAAACAATTACCACAATGAATGAAATAGTGTGGGCAGATGAATTTACAATCGATGGAACACCTGATTCCTCAAAATGGAATTTTGACATTGGTACAGGTCAAAATGGTTGGGGTAACAACGAATTACAATATTATACTGACCGTCTTCAAAATATTGAAGTAAAAAACGGAATGTTGCATATAAAAGCAGTTAAAGAAGCTTATTTAGGCGCTAGTTATACGTCAGCTAAAATAACAACAAAAGGTGTTTTTGAACAAAAATATGGTCGTTATGAAGCAAAAATTAAATTGCCTTGGGGGCAAGGTTTATGGCCAGCTTTTTGGTTATTAGGTGACGATTCTAATGGATCTGTGATTTGGCCACAAATTGGCGAAATCGATATTATGGAATACAGAGGACAACAACCAACTATTGTGCATGGAAGTATTCATGGTCCTGGTTATTCTGCTGGTGAGGCAATCACTAAAAGCTACTCCCTACCAAATGACAGATTTGATACTGATTTCCATATTTTTGGAATTGAATGGGGACCAAATTATATCAATTATTATGTTGATGATGTTTTGTATAACCAAATTACGCCAAGTAGTTTACCAGCTGGTGCTGAATGGGTTTTTAATGATAATAATTTTTACATCATTTTAAATTTAGCTGTTGGTGGTTCTTTTGTTGGCTCACCAAATACGCAAACCGTTTTTCCTCAAGAGATGATTGTGGATTATGTTAGAGTATATAACTAATTAAAAAATATTGGAATGATGCTTTTTTAAAAGCACCATTTCAATTTCAACAAAAATATCAAACCTAAAAAAAGATTTATTTAAAATGTGTAATTACATTTTTAGAGAAAAAATAACTAAAAATAAATGAATACAACTGTTTCTAACAAAGACATTTCAGCAACTTCTAACGCTATCAAAGGAGAATTATTAACTATTAATAATGAGACTTATTATAAAATATCAAACTCACATTTGATGCGTCCTTTTTTTATGACAATTGTTTCTGATTCCAATCATTGGATGTTTATTTCCAGTAATGGCGGTTTAACAGCAGGACGAAAAGATGCAGATAGCGCTCTTTTTCCTTACTACACTGATGATAAAATCACGGAATTAGCAGAAACTACAGGAAGTAAATCATTGTTTAGAATCCATAAAAACAATACGATTTCTTTGTGGGAACCATTTTCTGAAAGACAAGAAGGATTGTATAACATCGTAAGAAACTTGTATAAAAATGAATACGGTAATAAACTCATTTTTGAAGAAATTAATCATGATTTGCAAGTAACTTTTCAATATGAATGGAATACTAGTGATGAATTTGGATTCATAAGAAAAGCAACTTTTACCAATAATAACACTGAAAAAATCAATCTTGAAATATTAGACGGTTTAGAAAATATTTTACCTTCTACCGTGAGTGCTGATTTACAGGCGATTAGAAGTAATTTGGTGGATGCGTACAAAAAATCAGAATTAGAAGCTGAGGTTGGATTAGGAATTTTTGCTTTAAGTGCAGTTATTGTTGATAAAGCTGAGCCAAGTGAAGCATTAAAATCAAACATTGTTTGGTCTTTAGGATTAAAAAACCCAACCTATTTATTGTCTTCACAACAATTTTCTAATTTTAGAAAGGGCGTAAAATTAACTCAAGAGGTTGATATCAAAGCAGAAAGAGGTGCATATTTTTTAAATACAACTATCGAAATTTTAGCAAAAAGCGAATCATCTTGGATGCAAATTGCCAACGTGAATCAAACAATTACTGATGTGGTTGCAATATCTGAAATGATCAAAAATGATGTAGATATAAAAAATAAGCTACAAAAAAGTATCGATAAAGGAACTGAAAATTTAATCAATTTGGCAGCAGCATCTGATGCATTACAATTGTCAAATGATCCTTTAATAAGCATAAGACATTTTTCAAACACCCTCTTCAATATCATGAGAGGAGGAATTTTTGATGATAATTATATCATTGAAAAACAAGATTTTATAGATTACATGGCAAATGCAAACAAACCCTTGTATGCCCATAAAAAAGAAATTTTAAAAAGTTTCCCCGATAAATTTACCGTAGATTTTATAAAGCAAGTTTCAGAAAATGATGAAGATAAAGATTTTAAACGTCTTTGTGTAGAATATTTACCCCTCAAATTTAGTAGAAGACATGGCGATCCAAGTCGTCCTTGGAACCGATTTTCTATAAACACCCGCAGTGAAATTGACGGTTCTAAAATTTTAGATTATGAAGGAAACTGGCGAGATATTTTTCAAAATTGGGAAGCATTAGCACATTCTTATCCTCAATTTATTGAGAATATGATTCATAAGTTTTTGAACGCCACTACTTTTGAGGGTTATAATCCATACAGAATTACCAAAGGTGGGTTTGATTGGGAGGTTATTGAAGAACACGATCCTTGGTCTTATATTGGGTATTGGGGTGATCATCAAATTATTTATTTGTTAAAGTTTTTAGAGTTTATTGAAAATCATTATCCTTCAAAATTAGCATCCCTTTTTAATGAAGATGTATTTGTATATGCAAATGTGCCTTACAAAATAAAATCGTATGCGGATATTTTAAAAAATCCTAAAGATACCATTGATTTTGATCACAAATTGCAACACATAATTGAAGATAAAAGGCTGAAAATTGGTGTTGACGGAGCTTTATTGACAGACCAAAAAGACAAAATTTATCATGTAAACTTGATTGAAAAATTATTAGTTACTGTGCTTGCCAAAGTATCAAACTTTATTCCAGAAGGTGGAATTTGGTTAAATACACAACGTCCAGAATGGAATGACGCCAATAATGCGTTGGTCGGAAATGGTGTTTCTATGGTAACCTTATATTATTTGAGAAGATTCATTAATTTCTTTGAAAATATTGTTGAGAATTCTGACACAAATAATTTCGAAATTTCAGAAGAAGTTGTACAATTATTCAATAAAATTGTTGCTACTTTTAATGCTAATAATACGATCCTATCTGGAAAAGTTGACGATTCAGATAGAAAAAGAGTTTTAGATGGAGTAGGAATTCCTGCGAGTGATTTCAGAGAATTTATTTATAAAAATGGTTTTACAGGAAATAAATCTTCCGTAAATCGTTCTTCATTTTTGCATTTTTTCAACATTACAAAAAATTATTTAGATCATAGTATTCGCGCTAATAAACGCACTGATAACATGTATCATGCGTATAATTTAATGACGATTGAAAACGATCAAGAAGTTTCTATTTCCTATTTGTCAGAAATGTTAGAAGGACAAGTGGCTGCTTTAAGTTCAGGCTATTTAACCCCAAAAGAGGCTTTGTCATTATTAGATGGATTGAAAAATAGTTCATTATTCCGACCAGATCAATACAGTTATATTTTATATCCAAACAAAGAATTACCAAGGTTTACCAAGAAAAATAACATTCCCACTGCGAAAGTGGAACAATCTAAATTGTTACAACAATTGGTAAAAGATAATAATAAGTGGTTAATTGAAAAAGACGTTTTAGGAAATTATCATTTCAATGGAACTTTTAACAATGCTAATAGTGTTCAAAAAGCATTGCAAAAATTGTCTGAAAATTATGGAGATTTAGTCGCTAAAGACAGCAAATTTGTATTAGATATCTTCGAAGAAATTTTTGATCATAAATCTTTTACAGGTCGTTCTGGAACTTTTTTCGGCTATGAAGGGTTGGGTTCTATTTATTGGCACATGGTTTCAAAATTGTTATTGGCTGTTCAAGAAAATTGTTTCTTAGCCATCTCTTCTAATGAAGATGCAGTAACAATAGGTAAATTATTAGATCATTATTACGAAATTAATGCAGGTATTGGTTTGCACAAATCACCAGAATTGTATGGTGCATTTCCAACGGATGCTTATTCACATACTCCGGCTACAAAAGGTGCTCAACAACCAGGAATGACAGGTCAAGTAAAAGAAGATATTTTAAGTAGAATTGGGGAATTAGGAGTTTTTGTTGAAGATGGAAAAATCTTTTTCAAACCAACCTTGTTAAGAAAATTTGAGTTTTTAGAGACGCCTCGTGATTTTGAATATATCGATTTGAAAAATGAAAAAACTGTCTTAACTATTCAAAAAGATGAACTGTGTTTTACCTATTGTCAGGTACCTGTTGTGTATCAATTAGCAAACAAAGAAATGATTGAAGTAGTTTACAATGACCAATCAAAAGTTGTTTTAGACGGATTGTCTTTAGATACAGAAACAAGTACTGAGATATTTAACAGAACTAATAAAATTAACCATTTAAAAGTTAGTATTGTAAAGTAAATCAATGAAAACCAATATCGTACTATACTTGTTGAATTGTTTTTTATTGATAGGTTTTTCCTGTAAAAATGAAATGAAAGTCAGTAACGAAATTCTTCTTGAACAAAAAGTAGAAGCATTGCTAAAGCAAATGACTTTAGATGAAAAAATCGGACAAATGTCGCAAATTCGTCATTTTGAAGAAAATGCTGATGCTCATATTTTAGAAAAATTTATTGGTTCTGTCATTCATACGCAAGGTCCAACTCCAGGAAATTCAGCTAAAGAATGGCAAAAACGGTTTATCGAACTACAGAAAAAAGCACTAGCAACTCGTTTAGGAATTCCCTTGTTATTTGGAGTTGATGCAGTTCATGGTCAAAATACTTTTGAAGGAGCAACTATTTTCCCACACAATATTGGTTTAGGTGCAACAAATAACGAAGAGTTGGTTTATGAAATTGCGAAAATCACAGCTTTAGAAAGTCAAGCTACAGGTTTTAATTGGGTTTTTTCTCCTTGTGTTGCCATTCCTTATAACGAAAAGTGGGGGAGAGTATATGAAGCTTTTTCTGAAAGTACTGCAATTACTGAAAAACTAACAAAAGCATCAATAAAAGGTCATCAAGGAAATTTGGCAGATGCTACAACTGTCATGGCAACAGCCAAACATTTTGTTGGTGATGGAGCAACTGATTATGGAGTTGAAGGAGGTGAAACTACACTTTCTGATGCTGAAATTCAGAGGTATTTATTGTCTCCATACAAAATCGCAGTTCAAGAAAAAGTGGCCGCTGTTATGGCTTCCTTTAATAGTATTAACGGAATTTCAATGCACAATCACAAGGCGTTGATTACAGATACGTTGAAAATCGGAATGAAATTCGATGGAATTGTAGTCTCCGATTGGAAAGCATATTCTCGTTTCAACGGAATTGAGGTTGTCAATGCAGGTGTTGATGTACTAATGACTGTTGATGGAGATTTAAATGATTTTCAAGAAGGATTGAAAAAAGCAGTCCAAGAAAAAATAGTTTCTACAGAGCGTATTGACGATGCTGTTAGAAGAATTTTACGTCAAAAATTCAGACTAGGTTTGTTCGAAAATCCTTTTCCTGATACAACATTGATTTCAAAAATTGGCATCAAAAAACACCGAGAAATTGCAAAAAAAGCGGTAAGAGAATCCCTCGTTTTACTGAAAAATGACAACCAAGTGTTGCCGATTTCAAAAGAAATCAAAAAGATTGTAGTAGTTGGTGAACATGCAAATAATACTGGATTGCAATCTGGAGGTTGGACAGTAAATTGGCAAGGATCAACAGAAAATTATAAAGGAGCAACTACTATTTTAGAGGGTATCAAAAAGCAAGCAAAAGGAACTGTTTTGTATGATAAAACCGCTACAGAAAATCATTTTGATGCAGATTTGGCAATTATTGTAGTTGGAGAAATTCCGTATGCAGAATTTTTTGGTGATATTGGTCACGAATCTAATCAAATGCAACTAACCTTAACTGAACAACATCAACAATACATAAAAACCTATACAGAAAAAGGTGTTAAAACTCTCGTTATTTTAATTTCAGGAAGACCTTTAGTTGTTACCAATGAAATTAATAAATCAAACGCATTTGTGGCAGCTTGGTTGCCAGGTTCTGAGGGAGATGGCATTGCAGAAGTGCTGTTTGGAGATTATAATTTCAAAGGAAAATTACCACATTCTTGGCCAAATGATGTAACAGACTATAAACAAAAATACGGTCCTAATTTTTGGGATAAAACCCTAAAACCGCTTTATGAATTTGGTTTTGGAAAAACATATTAACAATAGAAATCAGTAAACAATTTAATTGCAGATTTTACTAAAAACAAACAAATGATGAAAAATATAATGAATACTTTTTTACACTTATTACTTGTTGTTTTTATTATTTCTTGTGCAAATAAAGAATCAAAACAAAAAACTATTTTGAGTACAAAAAAAGAACTAACAGCAGCAGATATTTTAGGAAATCCGAATTATCAAGCGATTTCATTTGGTGGTTACAGGGAAAAAACAAGAGAAATTCAGCCAACAATTGCTCAGTTAAAAGAAGACATGAAACTATTGCATGCTATGGGAATTCGAATTATCAGAACCTATAATGTGCAACCCCAATTGCCTCATGCATCTAATGTTGTAGAAGCCATCCATCAATTGAAACAAGAAGATCCAAATTTTGAAATGTATGTAATGTTGGGCGCTTGGATTGATTGTTTGAATGCTTGGACAGCTCAACAACCAAATCATGATATTGAAAGTCCACAAAACGAAGGAGAAATTGAAAGAGCAGCAGCTTTGGCAAATAAATATCCTGATATTATTAAAGTAATTGCAGTAGGAAATGAAGCTATGATTCGCTGGGCAACAAGCTATTATGTTCAACCCAATGTAATTTTAAAATGGG
>JANREL010000043.1:4964-8405 GCA_030758355.1 Polaribacter sp. | reverse complement strand
ACGACCTCTACGCTGCCAGCGTAGCGCTCTAGCCAACTGAGCTACATCCCCAAAATTAGCAATATAATGAAAAAATAACGGTAAAAATTTACCCAAAAGTAAAATAATTAGTTTTTAAAAACTTAAAAAGCTATAAATAATTATAATTTAAAAAGATATCAAAAAACGTTATTTATAGTTTAGTTACTTTAACAGCATTCATACCACGCATTCCTTTTTCCAATTCAAAAGAAACTTTGTCATTTTCTGCAATTTGATCAATCAAACCACTTACATGTGTAAAATATTTTTCGTTATTTTCTGTATCAATGATAAAACCAAAACCTTTTGATGTGTCAAAGAAAGATACTTTTCCTTTTCTTACAGGGTCTTCTTGAGGCAAATCTTCTTTTTTGGTAACAGAAATTTGAATATCTTCCAATTCATAAACAACTTTCATAGTTGGATCTGGTGGTGTATCAGTCAAATTTCCATTATGATCAACATAAGCAAACTGTATTCCTCCTGTACCATTTTCATCTTTGTCCGCTTTTCTAGCGTCCATTTTTTTCTGTTTGTCTTGACGTTTCTTTAAACGTTTTTTCTCTTTTTCGGTTTTACTAAAGGTTTGTTGCGATTTAGCCATTTAAAATGTTAAGTAATCTAAATTAATAATGATGTTAAGGTAAAATACTTAACGGAAATTGAGATAAACACTAAAGTTAGTCTAAGTTGAATGTGAAGTATTTTGATCTTGCAAATATAGGTATAAAAAACGATATTGTAAGTTCTTTTTAATATGTTAAAAAAAATATAAATTAGAAATAGTTCACTTGTTATGATAGCAATACTATTATATTTGCAACCAAATATTTTAGTAATGAAAAATTTATTGTCTGTTCTTAAAATTAATGTCCCGGATAAAATATTTATCAAGGATCCTGAAACTTCCGAACTCGGAAAAAAAATCATAGAAAATAGTATTTATTTAATTGATGAAGTTGGTTTTGAAAGTTTTACTTTTAAAAAATTGGGATTAAAAATAGGTTCCAACGAAAGTTCTATATATAGGTATTTTGAGAGTAAACACAAACTGTTGCTATACTTGACTTCGTGGTATTGGGCTTGGTTGGAATATCAATTAGTTATTGAAACTTTTAGCATTTCTGATGCAAAAGAAAAATTGGAAAAAGCTATTTTAATCGTTACAAGAACTGTTGAAGAGGATACAAATTTTTCGCATATCAATGAAACTATACTTTACAAAATAATTGTTAATGAAAGTTCAAAATCTTTTCTGACAAAAGGAGTGAAAGAGGAAAATAAAAGTGGGTATTTTGAAATCTATAAGCGTTTGGTTACGAGAATAGAACAAATGATTTTAAGTATTGAACCTTCCTACCCTTTTGCATTAAGTTTGTCCAGTACCATTATTGAAGGCAGTTTACATCAGCATTTTTTACAAGAGCATTTCCCTTCAATTACAAATTGTGGGAAAAAGATTTCTCCCACCATATTTTTTACAAATTTAGTTTCTAAAACTTTAGGATTTACCAATGAATAAATCACAATTAACCCCTTGGCTTCGCTTTTTAGGCCTGCTTCGATTAGAAAAAAGAGAGATATTTCAAATCTTTTATTATGCAATCTTTGGTGGTATTGTTTCCTTGTCTTTACCATTGGGAATCCAGGCGATTATCAATTTAATTCAGGGTGCACAAGTTTCTACTTCTTGGGTTATTTTGGTAATTTTAGTGACAATTGGTGTTACTTTTTCAGGTGCTTTACAATTGATGCAATTGCGAATTATTGAAACCATTCAACAGCGAATTTTTGTAAGAGCTTCGTTTGAATTGAGTTATCGTTTTCCAAAAATTAAAATGATAGAATTGCGCAATTATTATCCACCAGAATTAGCGAATCGTTTTTTTGATACCTTAACCATCCAAAAAGGATTGTCAAAAATATTGATTGATGTGCCCACAGCTGTATTGCAAATTCTTTTTGCTTTGATTTTGCTGTCATTTTACCATCCTTTCTTTATCATTTTTGGGGTGCTATTATTGTTGTTGATATTTATAGTTTTCAGATTTACTGCTCAAAAAGGTTTAGAAACCAGTTTGATAGAATCGAAAAACAAGTATAAAGTTGCACATTGGATTCAAGAAATAGCAAGAACAGTTGTGAGTTTTAAACTCTCAGGAACTACCAACTTGGCTGTAACTAAAAACGATCAATTAGTAAGTAAATATTTAGAAGCTAGAGAGAATCACTTTAAAATTTTGATTCTTCAATTTACACAAATGATTGGTTTTAAGGTGGTTGTTACTGCAAGTTTGTTATTGATTGGTGGTGCCTTGGTATTGAGTCAAGAAATGAATATTGGACAATTTGTAGCTGCTGAAATCATCATTCTTTTGGTAATTGCCTCCGTTGAAAAACTAATTGTTGGGTTAGAATCTTTTTATGACGTGCTGACATCCATCGAAAAAATTGGTCAGGTTGTTGACAAAAAAATGGAAGACCAAGATGGAGAAAAACCTATGTTTATAGATGAAATGCTAATAGAATTAGACAATGTTTCGTATGAAGTTAAAAATAGAGACAAATTCATCATAAAAAATATTTCTTTAAAAATAGAACCAAGAAGCAGAATCTTAATTACTGGCGAAAGTGGCTCAGGAAAATCAAGTTTGTTGCGTTTGATCTCTGGAATTATCGAACCAACTTCAGGGTATATTTATGTGAATAATCTTTCATTAAATAGTTTATTTCTAAATCATTACCGTTCAAAATTAGGAATGTCATTGTCCGAAGAAACTCCATTTGAAGGAACTATCAGAGAAAACTTAATTTTTAGCAATGACAAATTCAAAGATGATAAAATTTGTGAAATTCTAGACATTGTCGGGTTGGGACAATATTTAAAAGAGCAACCAAAAGGATTAGAAACAATCATAAATCCTGAAGGAAAACAAATTTCCTATACAGTTGCTAAGAAAATAATTTTAGCGAGAGCTATCATCAAAGAACCAAAATTATTGATACTTGAAGATCCTTTAGACCAGTTCAATTTAGAAGAAACAAACAGAATTATTGATTATTTGACTGATATATCAAAGCCTTGGTCTTTGATTGTTGTAAGTAGCAAAAAAAGCTGGAAAATAAAATGTAATAAAATTATAACGCTCGAAAACGGAAAAATTAAATCTATAAAATAAGAAGGATGTTAAATATATCTAACAACGAGTTGTACAAAACAGTAGATTTAACAACTTATACATCAGGGAAAACCATTTTTACCAAAGAATACTACAAAGTATTGAATAAGTTTTTATTAGTATTTGCCATCTTTGTGTTGATTATTCTCTTTTTACCATGGACACAAAATATCACAGGAAATGGATTGGTAACAACCTTAACACCTGAACAAAGACCACAAACCATTCAATCTCAAATTCC
>JANREL010000043.1:0-4864 GCA_030758355.1 Polaribacter sp. | reverse complement strand
ATTTCTACTGTGAAAGCAAGTTATGCTGATAAAATCTCAAAAGCTCAATCTGATAAATTTACAGCAGAATCTAGTGGTTTTGAGGCGGTTGCTGAAGTATCAAAATTAGAAAATACCAACAGTAACTATAAAGTAAGAAATAGTTTGCTCTACATCACTGCGCCACAAGATGGTTTTATCAACAAAGCAATCAAAGGGGGCATTGGTGGTACCTTCAAAGAAGGAGAAGATTTAGTTGGTATTATGCCAGCCAACTATGATTTGGCTGTTGAAACTTTTGTAAGACCTATTGACTTACCCTTGCTGCACTTGGGCGAAAAAGTCCGAGTTCAATTTGATGGCTGGCCTGCGATTGTCTTTAGTGGATGGCCAAACGTTTCATACGGTACCTATGGAGCTGAAGTTATTGCTATTGAAAGGTTTATCTCAGACAATGGTAAATACAGAGTGTTATTAGCTCCTGATAAAAGCGATCATACATGGCCTGAAGTTCGTGTTGGTTCTGGGGCTAAAACCATCGCATTGTTAGAAGATGTGCCAATTTGGTTCGAACTTTGGAGACAGCTAAACAGCTTCCCTCCTAACTATTATCAGCCAGAAAACAAATCAAAAGAAGCCTCTAAAGAGAAAAAATAATCCATGAAAAAGTATTTTTTACTAACATTTTTATTGCTTTTTTCAAGACTTTCATCACAGGACAACCTGACTTCTGTGATGACACTGTCTGAGTATTTGGGCTATGTAAAAACCTATCATCCTATTGTAAAACAAGCCAATTTGGTTATCAACAATAGCGAAGCAAAATTATTAAAAGCAAGAGGTGCTTTTGACCCAAAAATTGAAGTTGATTTTGATAAAAAACAATTTAAAGATACAGAGTATTATAATAAATTGAATGGAGCTTTTAAGATTCCTACTTGGTATGGAATTGAATTGAAAGCTAATTTTGAAAATAACGATGGTACTTATTTAAATCAAGAGGCTTTAGTGCCTACTGATGGATTGTATGCTGCAGGAATTTCAGCTTCGTTGCTTAGAAATTTTGTGATTAATGAACGAATGGCGTCCTTAAAACAAGCCAAATTATTTATAAATCAAGCCAAAGAAGATCAGCAAATTTTAGTGAACGAAATTTTATACAACGCCTCTTTATCATATTTTGATTGGTTGAAAACCTTCAATGAAAAACGCATCTATGAAAATTTTTTAGAGAATGCACAAATTCGTTTCAACGGTATTAAATCTTCTTTTTTAGAAGGTGATAAACCCGCAATTGATACATTAGAAGCAGGAATTACCCTAAATGATAGAAAGTTAAATCTAGAAAAAGCCCGCATTAAATATATCAAAGCTTCGTTAGAGTTGTCTAACTTTTTATGGCTCAATAACAATACCCCTGTTGAATTACAAGAAAATATCATTCCAGATGTAAATAGTCCTGAAACGGTTGATACAAGCCTTAATATTGCGTTATTCAATGATGTTGATTTTAATATCAACAATCATCCAAAAATCAAATCTTTAGAGTTTAAAATTGAAAGTCTGAATGTTGATAAGAACTTAAAAATGAATAATTTATTACCAAAATTGGATGTACAATACAACTTTTTAACACAAACTCCTAGAGTCGTCAATTCGTTGATAGTTGATAATTTTAAAGCAGGTGTTAACTTCCAATTACCGCTTTTTTTAAGAAAAGAACGAGGAGATTTAAAGTTAGCGAAAATCAAATTACAAGAAACTCAATTTGAAAATGAGGTTGCCAAAGTAACCATCAAAAACCAGGTAAGTGCGGTGCAACAAGAATTGAGTTCGTTCGTAACCCAAACCAATTTCATCAATGGAATTGTACGTGATTATACGACCCTATTGAATGCAGAAGATCGTAAGTTTTTTATGGGAGAAAGTTCGTTGTTTTTGGTAAATTCTCGTGAATCAAAATTGATTGAATCTAACCTAAAAGCGATTGATATTCAGAATTTATTTCTCAAAACCAAATCAAAATTATTCAAAGCTGCAGTTATTTCAATTACAGAGTAAAAGTTTGAAGGATTTATAAGTTTCAGGTTTCTATTGTTTTTAAAACGCTGAAAACTAAAGTTTTATTTTATGCAATTCATAATATAATTCGTAATTCATATTTTTTTTTATTATGTTTAATTATCAATTAAAAAACTACTAATTATGTCACAAAATTCAAACAAACCAGCTACCTTTTTTTGGGTAATTGGAGTTTTAGCAGTCACCTGGAATGCTTTAGGAGTCATAGCATATCTTAGTCAAAAACTCATGACCAATGAAATGAAAGTCATGATTCCTGCAGATCAATTGGAAATTATGGAAAAAACGCCAGCTTGGGCTACAGCTGCTTTTGCAGTTGCTGTTTGGTTCGGACTTTTGGGGTGTATTTTACTGTTAATGCGAAAAAAAATAGCTACTACACTTTTTATCATCTCAATAATTGGTGTTTTAACACAGCTAGTGTATAATTTATTTTTAACAAATGCCATAGAAGTTCTTGGCAATCAAAGTTTGATACAGCCATTAGTTACCGTAAGTATTAGTATATTTTTAATTTGGCACGCTAAAAAATCTGCTGATGACGGAATTTTATCGTAATCATTAAAAAATAGAAAAGCTGCAAAGTGCAGCTTTTTTTATTCAAACAAAGCAGCAATAAATTCAGCCACACAAGCAGGTTTTTCTTGTCCTTTGATTTCAATAGTGCATAAAAATGTAATTTTAATACCATTCAATCCTAAGGTCTCTATTTCTTTTACAATTGCATGCATTCTCAATTCGCTATTAACTGGAACAGGATTTGGAAATCGTACTTTATTAAGTCCGTAATTCAAACCCATTTTTACACTTTTAATAGCAAATTGTTCTTCTAGAAGTTTGGATATCATAGAAACAGACATGAATCCGTGAGCTACTGTACTTTTAAAAGGACTCTCATTTCTAGCTCTTTTTTCATTTAGGTGAATCCACTGTTTATCAAGTGTGGCATTGGCAAAATCGTTGATCATTTCTTGAGTAACCAAATACCAATTTCCCGTTGGTAAAGGCTTTCCAATCATCGAGTTGAAATCTTCAAAATTTTCAAAAACAAGTGCATTCATAGTGCTAGTGTTTAGTAGTTAAATCATCTCTTATTTTAGGCAATTGCAAATGGTATTTTACAGCTACCCAAGGTATGATAATAACAATTGTTGCCGAAATGACTAAATTAATATTTTTATTCAAATGCATGCATCCAAAGATAAATAGGATATTCCTCCCAAAAAACAAGCAGAGGCATAGATTGCTTTTCAAAAATCAAGGGAAATTTATTCGTTAAAACATCTCTTAAAACTCCTCCAAAAACAGCGGAAATCATTCCCATAACCAAAGCCATAGTGGGATACAATTCATAAGTCAACCCTTTTTAAAAACCCAATAAAGCAAAAACACCCAATCCAATAGAATTAAATAAAAACATGGTTTTATTTAACGGTAAAATCTTGCTTTTAAATTTAAAAGTGATAATTACTGCTACTAAAACAGTCCAAACATAGTTCAAATCGCCTATCCAATTGAGAGGCTGTCAGTTGATCAACACATCGCGCAACATGCCTCCTCCTACAGCAATTACTATCGCAATAATTAGCACTCGAAATAAAACGAAATTTTTATCAGAGCCTACCTAAGCACCACTAATGGCAAGGGCAAAAGTTCCTAAAATATCGAGTGTATAAATAAATTCCATGTTACACAGTTACTTCGGTAAATTTGATGGAAAGTTCTTTTTGTAATTGATAAATTCTTTCAATTTCCGAAGGTAAAATAAAAGCGATAGAAGTGCCTGATTTTCCTGCTCTAGCTGTTCGTCCACTTCTGTGAGTATAGTAATCATTGGTTTCTGGCAATTGGTGATGAATCACAAATTCCAATCCTTTTACATCAATACCACGAGCAGAAACATCCGTAGAGATTAAATATTGTAAACTTTCATTTTTAAAAGCACGCATGACTTTATCACGCTCTTTTTGTTGCATATCTCCTTCCAAAGCAGCTGCTGAAAAACCATTTTCTAAAAGTTGAGTAGCTAAACTTTGAGCACCTGCTTTAGTTCTACAAAAAATGATACCTCTTTGCGAAGTTCTTTTTTCAAGAAACGCAATGATATCATCTGTTTTATCTTTAATGGTAGTTTTTGCATATTGATGTCTGATGTTTGCATTCACCAAAAAATCTTTATTTATTTCCACTCTTGGCGCATTGGCATCCATATAAGTTTTGATGATTTTCTTGATTTCTTCAGGCATCGTAGCTGAAAATAACCAGGTTTTTCTATCAGGTTTGGTAGTGAATTTTAAAATTCTGTTCAAATCTTGTTTAAAACCCATGCTCAACATTTCGTCAGCTTCGTCTAATACTATGGTTTTTACATGACTGATATCTAACGTACCACGCTCAATCAAATCAATCAAACGCCCTGGAGTTGCAACCACAATATGGGTTGTTCTTGACAAATTGTACAATTGTTTGTCAATTTTTTCACCTCCAAAAACCGCTTCTAAATAGATTTTTTCTTCAGAAAACTTCGTGAATTTGAATAATTGTTTTTTAATTTGTTGCACCAATTCTCTTGTTGGAGATAAAATTAATGCTTGAATGTGTGCTTGATTTGCATCTATTTGATGCAATAATGGCAACCCAAAAGCCACAGTTTTTCCAGTTCCTGTTTGTGCCAGTCCGATAAAATCGGTCTTTGAATTCAATAGAATGGGCAACGCTTTTTGTTGAATTTCTGTGGGATGTGAAATTCCGAGTTCTTTTAAAGCTTGAATGTACTTTTTATGAACTCCAAGTGCTGAAAATG
>JANREL010000042.1 GCA_030758355.1 Polaribacter sp. | reverse complement strand
ACATCTTTTGGATTGATTTCCACATCAAATTCTTCTGCTTCAGGAAACACCATACAAGTAGCTGCAGAGGTGTGAACACGACCTTGCGTCTCGGTTTGTGGAACACGTTGCACACGATGAACGCCAGCCTCAAATTTTAAAGTTCCATATACATCTTCACCATTTACTTCGAACTGAATTTCTTTAAATCCGCCATTGGTTCCTTCCGAAAAATCGACGATAGAAACATGCCAACCTTTGCTTTCGCAATATTTTGAATACATTCTGAACAAATCTCCCGCAAAAATACTTGCTTCATCTCCACCAGTTCCAGCACGTAATTCTACCACCGCATTTTTAGCATCTTCAGGCTCTCTAGGAATCAATAAAAACTTGATTTCATCTTCTAAACCAGGAATTTTATCTTGTGCCTCTTCCATTTCTGCTTTTGCCATTTCTACCATTTCTAGGTCTGAACCGTCTGCCAAAATTTCTTTTGCCTCATCAATACTGTTCAAAAGTGAAATATATTCATTTCCCTTATGTACAACCTTTCCTAAATCCTTGTATTCTTTGCTTAATTGTATGTATCGCTTTTGATCTGAAATAACTTCTGGTTGAATAATCAAGTCAGATACCTCATCATAACGCTGTTTTACAATACGAATTTTTTCAATCATGGTGTCCTCTTTTCTAAGGCAGCGAATTTACAATTTTTATAGGTATGTTTAAAAAAATGAAATTAATTTTTATAAGAACTTTATTCGTATTTTTTTTGTGCTATTTTATTGGTAAGTTGCCAAAGAGAAGTAAAAAAACAATCAAAACCAACATTTTTAATTGGCAATTGGATTCGTTTAAACGATTCTGAAGGCAATAAACCCTAAGAAAATTGGAAATGCGATTTAACGGGAATGGGAATCACGATCAACAACGGAGAACAGTTTTCAATGAACAGATGAGCATGCTTGAGATCAATGATACTTTGCATTTAAAAGTTTCAAACGTGAACGAAACACCTACTTATTTAAAGTTTACATCGTAAACAGAGACTTCTTTTTTTATGCGAAAACCCACAAAATAAATTCTCGAAAAATATTCATTATTCCTTTGAAAATAAGCAATTATTTCTTCTGATGACTTTTGAATTGATTTTATTTGTGAGAAGGCAAATTAATACTCAAAAACCCCAAACTCACTTTTAATCGTCAGTTTTTTGATAGACGCATCCTCAACTCGTCCCACAATCTGCGCAGCTACATTATAAGATTTTGAAATTGCGATGATATCTGCCGCAATTTCTGGAGAAACATATAATTCCATTCTGTGACCACAATTGAACACTTGATACATTTCTTTCCAATCAGTTTTTGATTGCTCTTGAATCAGTTTGAATAAAGGCGGAATTGAAAATAAATTATCTTTGATAACATGCAGATTATCAATGAAATGTAAGATTTTAGTTTGTGCTCCACCTGAACAATGAACGATTCCATGAATGGTTTCTGAAGTGTATTTTGACAAAATTTCTTTGATAATTGGCGCATACGTTCTTGTTGGCGACAACACTAATTTCCCTGCATCAATAGGAGAATTTTCAACGGAATCCGTTAATTTAATATTTCCTGAATACACCAATTCCTCTGGAACAGCTGCATCAAAACTCTCAGGATATTTTTCGGCTAAATACTTATGAAAAACATCGTGTCTTGCAGAAGTCAATCCGTTTGAACCCATTCCTCCATTGTATTCAGTTTCATAGGTTGCTTGTCCAAAAGAAGCCAAACCAACAATCACATCACCTGCTTTTATGTTTGCGTTGTCAATCACATCAGCACGTTTTATTCTTGCTGTTACTGTAGAATCTACAATAATGGTTCGCACCAAATCACCTACATCCGCAGTTTCTCCTCCAGTGGAATGAATGGTGACTCCAAATTTTTTCAACTCAGCTATCAATTCTTCAGTCCCATTGATAATTGCCGCTAAAACCTCCCCTGGAATTTTACTTTTATTTCTTCCAATCGTTGAAGAAAGCATGATATTATCTGTAGCACCCACACAAATTAAATCGTCAATATTCATGATTAATGCATCTTGGGCAATGCCTTTCCAAACAGAAATATCACCAGTTTCTTTCCAATACATGTATGCCAAAGATGATTTTGTACCTGCACCATCAGCGTGCATAATCAAGCAATAATCGTCGTTATTGGTTAAAAAATCGGGGATAATTTTACAAAACGCTTTCGGGAACAGCCCTTTGTCAATATTTTTGATGGCATTGTGTACATCTTCTTTTGCGGCAGAAACACCTCTCTGTGCGTATCTTTTTGAAACTTCTTGACTCATATGAATGGGTATGTTGCGTTTGCAAATTTACTCTTTTACAAAAAAAATCCTACTGAAAAGTAGGATGTTTTCTATTATCGGGTGAATAATAATTCTCGGTATTTGGTCAATGGCCACAAACTGTCATCAACCATGGTTTCCAATTTATCACAATGATAGCGAATTTCGTCAAAAAATGGTTTTACGTTATTGCAATATGCATTGGCAGATTCTAAACCATACAAAAGATTTGCTTTTTTTCGACTTTCCACCATTTGTAATGACAATGCATTGATTTCGGTAATATGATTGGAAATAATCATGATCAATTCTATTTGCTCTTTGGCAATTTCCTTGAATGATTCGCCAAAAATTTCTTTCAAATTCTTGGTGTTTTCTAGCAACATATTTTGATATTTGATGGCTGTTGGAACCACGTGATTTCTAGCTATATCTCCCAACACACGACTTTCAATTTGGATACGTTTGGTGTATTCCTCCAACTCAATTTCATAACGAGCTTCCATTTCAATTTTATTCATGACTTCCATTTCTTGAAATAAGTCAATCACTTTTTTAGAAATTTTTACTTTTAGTGCTTCAGGAGTTGTTTTATTATTGCTTAACCCTCTTTTTTTTGCTTCTTTTTCCCATGATTCGCTATAACCATCACCTTCGAATCTGACTTTTTTACATTCTTTGATATACTCTCTCAATACATTAAAAATGGCTTCATCTTTTTTAAGATTTTTATCATCAATCAACATATCCACTTCCTTTTTAAAATCTTTCAATTGTTTGGCGACAATGGTATTTAAAATGGTCATTGGTATGGCACAATTTGCCCATGAACCTACCGCTCTAAACTCAAATTTATTGCCTGTAAATGCAAAAGGCGAAGTTCTGTTTCTATCCGTATTATCCAGTAAAATTTCGGGAATTTTACCAATGATATTTAGCTTTAAATCAGTTTTTTCTTCAGGGGATAATTTCCCAATAGTCACATTTTCTAATTCATCCAAAACGTTTGACAATTGCGTTCCAATAAATACTGACATGATCGCAGGTGGTGCTTCGTTAGCTCCCAATCTATAATCATTACTTGCAGATGCAATAGAGGCTCGCAACAATTCTTCGTTTTCATAAACTGCTTTGATAGTATTTACAAAAAAAGTTAAGAATTGTAAGTTTTTCATCGGTGTTTTTCCTGGACTTAGTAAATTGGTTCCGTCAGAAGTTGACAAAGACCAATTATTGTGTTTTCCAGAACCATTGATTCCTGCAAATGGTTTTTCGTGAAATAATACTTTAAAATGATGCCTTCTTGCGATTTTTCCCATCACATCCATTAGCAAAGAATTGTGATCAACAGCCAAATTGACCTCTTCAAAAATCGGCGCTAATTCAAATTGATTCGGCGCAACTTCATTATGTCTTGTTTTTACGGGAATCCCCAATAACATGGATTCTTGCTCTAAATCACGCATAAAATTCATGGCTCTTAAGGGGATACTTCCAAAATAGTGATCATCCAATTGTTGCCCTTTTGCAGGAGTGTGTCCTAATAAGGTTCTCCCTGTCATCAAAATATCATGTCTTGATTGCGCCAAAGCATCATCAATCAAAAAATATTCTTGCTCCCAACCCAGAGTTGCATTGACTTTTATTGCATTTTTGTCAAAATATTTGCACACTGCAGTTGCGTGCGTATCAATGGCTTGCAATGCTCTTAAAAGTGGGGTTTTGTTATCTAAAGCCTCCCCTGTATATGCCACAAAAATAGTTGGAATACACAACGTCGTTTCAAAAATAAATGCTGGCGAAGTTGGGTCCCAAGCTGTATAACCCCTTGCTTCAAAAGTATTTCTAATGCCACCACTTGGAAAACTTGATGCATCTGGCTCTTGTTGTACCAATTGTTCACCATCAAATTTTTCTACAGCTATGCTTCCATAGATAGATTCGAAAAAAGCATCGTGCTTTTCGGCAGTGGCACCTGTCAAAGGCTGAAACCAATGTGTGTAATGTGTTGCTCCTTTGGAAATCGCCCAATCTTTCATACTAACTGCCACTTGATCAGCAATTTTACGATCAATTTGAGTCCCTTTTTCTATGGCATTCATCACACTTTCATAAGCAGACTTTGTCAGATACTGTTGCATAGCATGTTTATTAAAAACATTTTTCCCAAACAATACCGATCTTTTTTCTTTTTCTTCAATTTTTAATGCGATTCTGTTTCTACTTTCCTGTAATGCAGCAAATCTAATTGTTGACATAATATGATTTTTAAATAGTAAATTTTATTCTTTATGCAAATATACCCTATAAAAATTAGGGATAAAATTATTTTTATCTAATTAGAAAATTTTTACCCCTATTTTTTTTGATATCAGTGTAAATTATTTCATTTTTGTAATCGTTAAATAAAGAAAACTAAAAATAAATACATCATGAGTAAGTCTAAATTAGAGTATATTTGGTTAGATGGATACTTTCCAACTCAAAACATGAGAAGCAAGACCAAAATTGAAGAAAACTTCAGTGGAAAACTAGAAGACTGCCCAATTTGGTCTTTTGACGGTTCTTCAACGAGACAAGCTGAGGGAGGTTCTTCTGACTGTTTATTGAAGCCAGTTGCAATTTATCCGGATCCTGCAAGAAGAGACGGTTATTTAGTAATGACAGAAGTTTTAAATTCTGATGGAACTCCACACGTATCTAATGGTAGAGCTACTATTGATGATGAAGATGATGATTTTTGGTTTGGATTTGAGCAGGAATACTTTATCATGGACAAGAAAACCCTATTGCCACTAGGATTCCCAATTGGTGGTTATCCAGCTCCACAAGGAATGTATTATTGTTCTGTGGGAGGGTTAAACACTCATGGAAGAGCTATGGTTGAAGAGCATGCAAATCTTTGTATTGATGCAGGATTAAACTTTGAAGGAATCAATCAAGAGGTTGCTTCAGGTCAATGGGAATTCCAATTGTTTGCAAAAGGAGCTAAAAAAGCAGGTGATGAAATTTGGATAGCACGCTATTTATTAGATAGATTGACTGAAAAATACGGATGGTATATTGAATACCACCCAAAACCATTAGGAAAAGACATGGATTGGAATGGTTCAGGAATGCACGCAAACTTCTCTAACTCAACGTTAAGAAGTTGTGGCTCTCAAGAAATTTATGAAAAAATCTGTGAGGCCTTTAGACCTGTTGTAAAAGAGCACATTGCTGTGTATGGTGAATTTAACGATCAGCGTTTGACTGGTAAACACGAAACTGCTTCTATCCACGATTTCTCTTATGGAATTTCAGACAGAGGAGCATCTATCAGAATTCCAATCATCACTGTTCAAAAAGGATGGAAAGGTTGGTTAGAAGATAGAAGACCAGCTTCTAATGGTGATCCATATAAAATTGCAGGAAGAATCATTAAAACTGTAAAATCTTCAGGATTTTAATTGATTGTTTAAATATAAAAAAACTCCGAAAATATTCGGAGTTTTTTTATGACTTAAGTTCAAAATTCAATAATCAAAGATGTTAAATACTTAACTCTTAATTACTTCTTTTCAGGCGGAAATCTTGAAACAATTTCTTTTACAAATTCTTTGATTCTCTCCTCTTTTTTATCTCGATTTTCATTGCGCAGGGCACCTGTACCAATTCCTTGCCAAATCAACTCTTTGTTTTCTTTGTCAATAAAATCAACAAATAACGTTCCTTCCGTAAACTGAGAAACATTTACATTGTTCATGCCACCATTCATCATCCAAGGATTCCAACCCCAACCCCAGCCCCAACCAAAACCAAAGTTATTTTGAGTTACATCAACGCGTTCTTTTGATTTTGAAAAAAAACTAACCAACATATCAGGATTCTCAGATTTTGCATATCCTTTTAGCATCAATTCTGTTTCTAAGGCTCTTAAAATTCGTTTTTTATCCAAATCAGAAATATCGACCTTATCAATACTTGGTTTATAAAATGCAAAAGTTTTGTAGGTTGAAAAATCAACTTGTGTGTCATAATCTGAAGTTACTTTTATGGAACTACACGCGCTCAATAGAAAAACTCCAAACAATAAAATGATTTTTTTTTTCATGATATATAAATTAAATTTACAAATAAAGTTGCGTTTATTTCTCTTTAAAACATCAACAAGCATGCCACTTAAAAATGAAAATGATTGATTAAATACATCTTAAAAGTACGAAAACAATCTGATAATAAAAAATTCTGCCTCGCTTTACAAAAGAATTAACAGTTAGCATTCAATAATAATTGGAATTCTTTTTTGAATATTCTGTAAATTGCAAGCCTAAATTCATACATTTTTTACGAATGGAACAAACACACCCCTACAAACCTCAACACAAAATCAGAATTGTCACTGCAGCATCGTTATTTGATGGTCATGATGCCGCCATCAATATAATGCGAAGAATTATTCAAGCAACAGGCGTGGAAGTCATCCATTTAGGACATGATAGAAGTGCGGAGGAAGTAGTAAATTGCGCTATTCAAGAGGATGTAAATGCGATTGCCCTGACTTCTTATCAAGGAGGGCACATGGAATATTTTAAATTCATATATGATTTATTGCACCAAAAAGGTGCAGGACACATCAAAATATTTGGTGGTGGTGGAGGCGTTATTCTTCCTGAGGAAATCAAAGAATTGATGGAATATGGAATTACCAGAATTTATGCGCCTGATGATGGACGCGAAATGGGTTTGCAAGGCATGATTAATGATTTGGTAATGAAAGCCGAAAGCCCATCACGAACCCTTCCAAAAGGCAAGGAGACTAATGTTGGAAAAGTTTGTAATGAAGACGGAGATTGGTTAGTAGATTTAGGAAGTGAGAAAGTTTTAGAAAACTTAAAAAAGAAAGATGTAAATACGATTGCAAGGTTAATATCACTCGCAGAAAATAATCATGCTGATTTCGATAGAGTTTTTCAGAAAGAGTGGAACTCCTCTCCTCTTGAAAGCTCAAACGGAACATCCCCAATTCTTGGAATAACAGGTACAGGTGGAGCTGGAAAAAGTAGCTTGGTAGATGAATTGGTGCGGAGATTTTTAATTGATTTTCCTGAAAAAACGATTGGAATTATTTCTGTTGATCCATCCAAAAGAAAGACAGGTGGTGCTCTTTTGGGTGATAGAATTCGCATGAATGCCATTAACAATTCTAGAGTGTATATGCGTTCGTTGGCAACTCGTCAATCGAATTTGGCATTGTCTAAATATGTGCATGAAGCTGTGCAAGTATTAAAAGCAGCTGAATTTGATTTGATCATTTTAGAAACTTCTGGAATTGGACAATCTGACACTGAAATCATCGAACATTCAGATACTTCCTTATATGTGATGACGCCCGAATTTGGCGCGGCAACTCAATTAGAAAAAATTGACATGTTGGATTTTGCGGATTTGGTTGCCATCAATAAATTTGATAAAAGAGGGGCTTTAGATGCCTTACGTGATGTAAAAAAACAATACATGCGCAATCATAATTTATGGGAAACTCCTATGGATGATTTGCCCATCTTTGGTACAATTGCTTCGCAATTTAATGATCCTGGTATGAATTCTTTGTACAAAGCTGTGATGGATAAATTGATGGAAAAAACTGGTACTAATTTGAAATCAGACATGAAAATCACCAAAGAAATGTCTGAAAAAATCTATGTCATTCCGCCAAATAGAGTTCGATATTTATCAGAAATTGCGGAAAACAATCGTTCTTATGACCATAAAGTAGCTGACCAAGTTGTGGTGGCTCAAAAATTATATGGCATTTATCAAACGATTTATTCTATTACAAATAGCGAAACTAAACTCATCAAAACAGGATTGGATGAAGATGAGATTCTAAGACAAGCTCAAAATGACAAAGAGTTTATAAACCTTTTATTGGCACAATTTGACAAAGTAAAACTGAATTTAGATCCTTTAAATTGGGAACTTATTTTAAATTGGTCAGAAAAAATTCAACGTTATAAAAATCCTTTGTACACTTTTAAAGTTCGCGACAAAGAAATCAATATTGAAACACATTCAAAATCTTTATCACACTCAAACATACCCAAAGTAGCCTTACCAAAATACCAAGCTTGGGGTGATTTGTTGCGTTGGATTTTACAAGAAAATGTTCCTGGAGAATTTCCATTTACAGCAGGATTGTACCCTTTTAAAAGAACTGGTGAAGATCCAACACGAATGTTTGCAGGCGAAGGTGGCCCTGAAAGAACCAACAGACGTTTTCATTATGTGAGTTTAGGAATGGACGCCAAACGCTTATCAACTGCTTTTGATTCTGTAACTCTTTATGGAAATGATCC
>JANREL010000041.1 GCA_030758355.1 Polaribacter sp. | reverse complement strand
TATTTTCTTCTTCACAAGAAATCATCAGTATTACTGTTGATCCAGATTTAGAAACTGCAGATGTTGATACTTCTAACAATAGCTGGCCTAAGAAAGAATCAGACAAATTTGACCAGTTCAAAAACAAAGTTCAAAATTAATTGAACGATGATTTATAAAATGAAAAAAGCCCCAAATTTGGGGCTTTTTTATTTGTTATCATTTATTGTCTTTGGTTAGAATTTTACATCAAATTAAAAAATTATATTCAAAGTTTATAAATAATAATAAACAATGGCTATGAATTCCAGAAAGTACGTTGTTTGTTTAATTCTTCCTCTTCTTTTAAATACTCTTCAGCTTCTTGCGGAGATAACACTTTTAAAAAAGACGGATGCTGTTCAATAGCAAACTCAATTTTTGTTACAATATCTGCAATTTCTTCGTTTTCATAATCAATTACTAATGGCTCTTTAATCACCATAGATTGCAATACATTTCGCTTTTTAATATTCAACCCTTTTTTATCAAAAGAGCGTCTAAAACCATCAATAACAATGGGTACAACCAATGGTTTAAACGTTTTTATGATATGTGCAGTTCCTCTTCTGATAGGTTTAAAAGGTGTTGTGGTTCCTTGAGGAAACGTAATTACCCAGCCATCTTCCAAGGCTTTTCCTATATTTGAAATATCAGAATTTTTTACTTGCCTATTCACATCTTTTCCATCAGCTCTCCAAGTTCTATCAATAGAAACGGAACCTGCGTATGCAAATATTTTTGGCAATAATCCTGCACGCATAGTTTCGCCAGCAGCTACAAAATAGATATTCAATTTTGGATTCCAGATATACCCAATGTTATTGATATTGTCTGTTCGTCCTTTTAGTGATGCATTGAACACATGAAACATGGCTGCAACATCTGCAAAATAGGTTTGATGATTGGAAATGAATAACACATTTTTATCAGGCAAGTTTCTTAAAACTTCAGAACCTTCTATGTGTAAATTATTGAATTTTCTATATCTCCCATGAGAAATGACTCCAAAAACCCGGATCAACCATTTTTTTATAAATAAATAATGTCCGAAAGGATTCCTTTTAAATAAAGGCATTATAGTATTGTTTTAATGAATTTCAACTACCAAAAATACAAAACAATTTAAGATTTTACTACCTTAAAAGTTCTTTAATTTCTGATAACATCATCGCTGTTGCCCCCCAAATGATAAAATCTTGAATTTTAAAACAAGGAACCTCTCCGTTTTTCGTGTATGAAGTGTCTAAAATAGCTGAAGTTATGTTTTTTTCATCCAACAAATCACTTACTAAAACTTCAATGGTTTTAGCAACTTCATGGTTTAATATAAAATTTGGTTTGCTACTGCTGTATCCCAAAAAAGGCGTTGCTAAAAAATTACTTGGAGGAATATACACAGCTGTCAATTCTCTGATAATATTAATACTTTTGGGATGAATTCCTACCTCTTCATGAGTTTCACGCAAAGCAGTTTCTTGTAAGTTAATATCGTTTGCATCTAATTTTCCGCCTGGAAAACTTATTTGTGCAGAATGCGTTCCCTGATAACTAGCCCTTTGTGTAAGTAAAAAAACGGTTTCTTGTTGTTCATTTGGATAGAAAAGTGCCAAAACTCCTGCTTTTTTGGGATTATTTGCTGCAATTTTTTGCGAATCATATTGCAATCGAAGTTTAGGAGCTAATAAAAATTGCGCTTCCAAACCACCTAAGTTTGATGCTTTCAAATCACTAATTT
>JANREL010000040.1:4417-9033 GCA_030758355.1 Polaribacter sp. | reverse complement strand
ATTCATTGTTTAATTAATAAATTGTTACATTTATTTTCTGTAAATTCGTACAATTCCTTTAAAACAAAATTGTGCAACAACCTGCTACTTTTCAAGTCTATAATGCTTCTGCAGGCAGTGGAAAAACATTTACACTTGTCAAAGAGTATCTTAAAATTCTACTTTCGACCGAAAATATTTTTGCGTTTCAAAAAATATTAGCCATCACTTTTACCAATAAAGCTGCTGGCGAGATGAAAGAGCGTGTTTTGTCAAGTTTAGAAGCTTTTTCTGAAGGAAAAGAAACAGATTTGTTACAACAAATTTTGCAAGAAATTCCTGTTGATAAATCAATAATTCGTGTAAGAAGTCAGAAAATTTTAGATGCAATTTTACAAAATTATTCAGCTTTTTCTATCACAACTATTGATAGTTTTACTCATAAAATCATCAAAAATTTTGCGTACGATTTAGGATTATCAATCAATTTTGAAGTTGAAATGGACACTCAATCATTGCTCAAAGAAGCAGTAGATGTCTTGATTTCAAAAATTGGAACAGACAAAAAATTGACCGAAATTTTAATTGATTATTCATTAGACAAAACAGATGATGACACTTCCTGGGATATTACAAAAGAACTTAATGATTTTGCAAAAATTCTATTAAATGAAGATGATGTCAAGCATTTTAAAAATCTTAAAAATAAGACATTAGATGATTTTTCAGTCTTAAAATCATCGTTGTTTTCACATCAAAAATCGCTACAAAAAGCATTTGAAAAAACAGGAAATGATTGCTTAAAATTGATTGAGAAAAATGGTTTAGAGCCAATGAATTTCAGCAGAGCAACAATCCCAAATTATTTTAGAGACATCGTTTTAAAGTCTTTTTCTATAGATTTTTCAGCAAGAAGCGCGACTGTTGACAAAGCTTTTGAAAATCAACAGCTCTATACCAAAACCACATCTAAAGATATAACTGCAATCATAGATCAGATTGTCCCAGAAATCTTTTCTTTTCATCAAGAATTGAAAAAAATATTTAGTAAATATTTGGTTAATCAATTGGCTTTAAAAAGCATCATTCCTTTGGCGGTTTTAAATCACATTAATACCGAGTTAGAAAATATTAAAACTCAAAATAATATTCGTTTGAATGCAGAGTTTAATCAACTCATTTCTGACCAACTCAAAGAGCAACCTGCACCTTTTATTTATGAAAGAATTGGGCAACGTTTTCAGAATTATTTTATTGATGAAATGCAAGATACTTCTGAATTGCAATGGCAAAATTTGATTCCTTTGATTGACGATGCCTTGTCACAAGAACATGGAAGTTTGCTGTTAGTTGGCGATGGGAAACAGGCTATTTATAGATGGAGAGGAGGAAAAGCGGCTCAGTTTATCAATTTGGGAAGCAAATATGAAAATCCATTTCAAACTCATAAATCATTACATAATTTAGAGACTAATTATCGGAGTTTTGCTGAAATTATCAATTTCAACAATTCATTTTTTACTCATTTATCAAATTTTCTTGCCAATGAATCGTATCAAAAATTGTTTTTTGAAGGAAATAATCAGTTAGAAAATTCGAAAAAAGGAGGTTTTGTTTCGATTTCTTTTATTGATAAAGAAGAAGAAGTTAACGAGGCTGAAACAGAAAATGAAACTCAAAAAAGTGCTTTTCCCAAAAAAGTTTTTGATAAAATTATTGATGTTCAACAACAATTTTCTCTGCAAGAAATTTGCGTGTTGACACGAACTAAAAAAGACGGAATTGCCATTGCAAATTATTTGCAAGAGCATGAAATTCCTATTATTTCCTCAGAAACCTTGTTGCTTAAAAACAATCAAAAAGTAGTTTTTATTGTCAATTTTTTAAAATTGATGCATCATCCTGAAGATGAAGAAACCCGTTTTGAGATGTTGTATTTTTTACAAGAGCATTTAAATATACAAATCCCTAAACATGAATTTTTTGAACGTTTTATAAAGTCTGAAAATGAGCAACTTTTTAAGAAACTCAAAGAGTTTGATATCTATTTTGATGAAATTAATTTTCAGCAATTGCCATTGTATGAAAAAGTAGAAGATATTATTCGAAGTTTTCGTTTGGTTATTTCATCTGATGCATATATTCAGTTTTTTTTAGATGTTTTTTTAGAGCAGCAAAATAAAGGAAGTGACATTTCAGACTTTTTAGATTTTTGGGAAATTAAAAAAGAATCGCTGAGTATTGTTGCTCCAGAAACTACCAATGCTGTTCAGATAATGACGATTCATAAGGCTAAAGGGTTGGAGTTTCCAGTGGTCATTTTTCCTTGCGATGTAGATATTTATCACCAAATAAAACCCAAGGTTTGGTTGGATGAATTGCCTGAAAATTATGAACCATTTTCAGAATTATTAGTGGATTTTAAACAAGATTTACAATTGATAAGTGACAAAGGAATAGCTATTTATAAGCAACAAAGAGAAGAATTAGAATTGGACAATTTTAATTTGTTATATGTTGCTTTGACTAGAGCTGTAGAGCAATTGCATGTCATTACTGGAAATAAATTACCCAAAAAAGAAAAGGCAAATCCAACGGTTTTCTCTGAATTTTTCAAGATTTTTTTGAAGGAAAATAAGTATTGGGATGAATCAGTTTATGTCTATAATTTTGGGAATAATTCAAGAGTGACTATTCCAAAAAGTGTTGAGTTAATTTCAGAAGTTCATAAAAAATTTATTTCAATTCCATGGAAAGACCAAAACTTAGTGTTGTTGGCAAGTGCTTCAAAATTGTGGGATACAACGCAAGGAAAAGCCATTGAATTTGGGAATTTAATTCATGAAATGTTGGCAAATATTTTCACTTTCTATGACATTGAAAAAGTTGTATCAAAATATTTGAATGAAGGATATGTTTCAGATATTCAAATAGATACAATCAAAAAAATAATTCAAGATATTGTATTTCATCCATTATTAAAAACGTATTATTCTGAGGATGTAATTGTATTTAATGAACGTGAAATTGTAGATGATGAACAAAAAATTATCATTCCTGACAGATTGATTTTTGTAGATAACGAAGCTGTAATCATCGATTATAAAACGGGAAATCAACTTGCTTCTCATCAGCAACAGTTGTTGAAATATGAACAAGTCCTTGAAAAAATGAATTTTAAAGTTCGTCAAAAATTACTCATATATATAGGTGATACAATTGATGTTGTGAATGTGTAACTAAGAAAGTGAAACTTCGTAACTTTGTTTTTTCAAAAAAGATAAATCATGTACGGAAAAATTAAAGATACTCTTCAAGCCGAAATCGAATATTTAAAAAATAACGGATTGTTTAAATCCGAACGAATTATTACTTCCTCACAAGATGCTGTTATAAAAATTTCAACAGGCGAAGAAGTCATTAATTTTTGTGCCAACAACTACTTGGGATTGTCAAATCATCCTGAAATAATTCAAGCAGCAAAAGACACACTAGATTCTCATGGATTTGGAATGTCTTCAGTTCGTTTTATTTGTGGTACGCAAGATATTCACAAACAATTAGAGCAAAAGATTGCTGATTTTTACACTACTGAGGATACCATTTTATACGCAGCAGCTTTTGATGCAAATGGAGGTGTTTTTGAACCTTTATTCACACAAGATGATGCTATTATTTCTGATAGTTTAAATCATGCCTCAATTATTGATGGAGTTCGTTTGTGTAAATCAGCACGTTATCGCTATGAAAATAACGATATGGTTTCTTTGGAGGAACAATTAATTGAAGCAACTAAAAAAAATCACCGATTCAAAATCATTGTTACAGATGGTGTTTTTTCAATGGATGGAATTGTGGCTAAATTAGATGAAATTTGTGATTTGGCGGATAAATATGATGCTTTAGTAATGGTTGATGAATGCCATGCAGCTGGATTTATTGGAAAAACTGGAAGAGGAACTGTTGAGTTAAAAAATGTAATGAATAGAGTCGACATCGTTACAGGAACTTTAGGAAAAGCCCTGGGAGGTGCAATGGGAGGCTACACAACAGGCAAAAAAGAAATTATTGAAATTTTAAGACAAAAGTCTAGACCATATTTATTCTCTAATTCATTAGCACCAACTATTGTAGGAGCTTCTCTAAAAGTATTTGAAATGATTTCAAATGATACAACTTTAAGAGATAAATTAGAGTGGAACACTAATTATTTCAGAACAGAGATGGGAAAAGCGGGCTTTGAATTGGTTGGAGCAGATGCCGCAATTGTGCCAGTAATGTTGTATGATGCGAAATTATCTCAAACAATGGCAAATGAATTGTTGAAAGAAGGAATTTATGTAATTGGTTTCTTTTATCCAGTTGTACCAAAAGAGAAAGCGAGAATTAGAGTCCAATTGTCAGCTGCACATGATAAAATTCATTTAGACAAAGCAATTTCAGCATTCAAAAAAGTAGGAAAATCACTAAATGTTATTTAGACTTTAAAAAAAACTTGTGATTTGTTTAACTTTTTGTAGATTTGCGTTGCGTATTAGTTATAACAAATTACTTTTGCGTATAATAAAAACGAACTTTTAATTTAAAAATTTGATAATGAAACAATTAAAATTAGCTGTGATAGCTTTGTTTACGTT
>JANREL010000040.1:0-4317 GCA_030758355.1 Polaribacter sp. | reverse complement strand
AAAAGATGATTCAGATGCATTGTATTATTCTTTGGGTGCAAATGTAAAGTATGATTTGAATAATCTTGTGGGAGAAACTGGATGGTTTGATCCTTTCGTTTATTTAGGTGGTAATTTTGTGTCTTTTGATTCTAATTCTGAGGGAATGTTAAATGTTGGTGTTGGTTTTAATGCCTGGTTTAATGATGCTATTGGTGTAACTTTCCAAACAGGAACTAACAAAGGTTTTTCTGACCAAGTAACATCTCACTATCAATCTTCTTTAGGTGTTGTAGTTAAATTTGGTGGAAAAGATACTGATGGTGATGGAATCTATGATAAATATGACCAATGTCCTGAGGTTGCAGGTTTAAAAGAGTTTAATGGTTGTCCAGATTCTGATGGAGACGGAATTAAAGATTCAGATGACGCTTGTCCTGAAGTTGCTGGTTTAGCTTCAATGAACGGTTGTCCAGATACAGACGGAGATGGTATTGCAGATAAAGATGATATGTGTCCTAACGAAAAAGGGACAAAAGCTAATAAAGGTTGTGCAGATACAGACGGAGATGGTGTAGTAGACAAAGATGACAAATGTTCTACGGTAGCAGGTCCTGTTGCAAATGGAGGTTGCCCTTGGCCAGATGCTGATGGAGATGGAGTTTTAGATAAAGATGATAAATGTCCGAACGAAGCAGGTACTGGGTCTAATAGTGGATGTCCAGAAGTAATTTCACAAGCTGCTGAAGCGTTATTACAAGAATTGCCTAAATTTATTTTATTTAACACTGGAAAATCAACTTTCAAAGCAGGAGTTACTGAAAAATTAGATGCAATGGTTGATGTTATGAATACTAATCCAAATGCAAATTTTGTAATAGAAGGTCACACAGATAGTACTGGATCTGCGAATGTAAATTCAAGAATATCAAAAGCTAGAGCAATGGCTGTTAGAGATTATCTAGTAAAAAAAGGTATTGCTACAACACGTTTGGATGCGCAAGGATTTGGAGAAGGTCAACCAATCGCTTCAAATGATACTGCTGAAGGAAGAGAGCAAAACAGAAGAGTTGTTGTAAAGGTTACAAATAAGTAATTATTTATAAAATATAATTTTAAAAGCCTCACCTTTCGGTGAGGCTTTTTTATTGATACTATTTTAAAATTTATTTTTTTAATTACGTTCAAAAGAATTACCTTTGCGCCTTTAAATAAAATGATTAATTCATAATAATAAACATTAATTAAATTAGATATAAAATGTCTGCAACAATAGGTAAAGTTTCTCAGATAATTGGACCAGTAATTGACGTTGAATTTGATACCGAAAACAACGAACTTCCAAAAATTTACGATTCATTAGAAATAAAGAAAGCGGATGGTTCTGTTTTGGTTCTTGAAGTTCAACAACACATAGGTGAAGATACTGTAAGAACAATTTCAATGGATGCTACTGATGGTTTAAGCAGAGGTGTTGAAGTAATCGCAACAGGAAGCCCAATTCAGATGCCTATTGGTAATGATATTTATGGACGTTTATTTAATGTAACTGGAGATGCAATCGATGGTTTAGGAAACCTTAAAAAAGAAGGTGAAAATGGATTACCTATACACAGATCTGCACCAAAATTTGAAGATTTATCAGTTTCAACAGAAGTTTTATTCACAGGAATAAAAGTAATTGACTTAATTGAGCCTTACGCTAAAGGAGGTAAAATTGGATTATTTGGTGGAGCAGGAGTTGGAAAAACGGTATTGATTCAAGAGTTAATTAACAACATAGCAAAAGGCCATGGTGGTTTATCAGTTTTTGCAGGTGTTGGAGAAAGAACTCGTGAAGGAAATGATCTATTGCGTGAAATGTTAGAATCAGGAATCATTAAATATGGTGATGCATTCATGCATTCTATGGAAGAAGGAGGATGGGATTTATCAAAAGTTGATAAAGCTGGAATGAGAGATTCAAAAGCAACATTCGTTTTTGGTCAGATGAATGAGCCACCTGGAGCACGTGCAAGAGTTGCTTTGTCAGGATTAACAATTGCTGAATATTTTAGAGATGGAGCAGGAGAATCTCAAGGAAAAGATGTTCTTTTTTTCGTAGATAATATTTTTAGATTTACACAAGCAGGTTCTGAAGTTTCTGCACTATTAGGACGTATGCCATCAGCTGTAGGTTATCAGCCAACATTAGCAACAGAAATGGGTGCAATGCAAGAGCGTATTACCTCAACTAAAAAAGGTTCTATCACTTCTGTTCAAGCGGTATATGTTCCTGCAGACGATTTAACAGATCCAGCACCAGCTACAACATTTGCTCACTTAGATGCTACAACAGTATTATCTCGTAAAATAGCAGAGCTAGGTATTTATCCTGCAGTAGATCCATTAGATTCTACTTCAAGAATTTTAAGTGCTGATATTTTGGGTGATGATCATTATAATTGTGCACAGAGAGTTAAAGAAATTTTACAACGATACAAAGAATTACAAGACATTATTGCAATTTTAGGTATGGAAGAGCTTTCCGAAGAGGATAAATTAGTCGTTTCAAGAGCAAGACGTGTACAACGTTTCTTATCTCAACCTTTTCATGTAGCTGAACAATTTACCGGAATTCCTGGAGTTTTAGTAGATATTAAAGATACTATCAAAGGTTTTAATATGATTATGGATGGTGAGTTAGACAAATATCCTGAGGCAGCATTCAACTTAAGAGGTTCTATCCAAGATGCAATTGATGCGGGTGAAAAAATGTTAGCGGAAGCGTAAATCTAGTTTTTCATTTTTAGCGTTTAGTATCAACTAAAAACCAAAAACGAAAAATTAAAAACCATTAAAGTATGTTTTTAGAAATTGTAACACCAGAAGCTATTTTATTTTCATCAGAAGTTGATGCTATTTCTGTTCCAGGAGTTCATGGAGAATTTCAAATGTTGAACAATCACGCACCAGTTGTTGCTGTTTTGAAAGCTGGAGAAGTTAAAATTCAAGCTTCGAATTATACCATCAAAGAAAAGTTTCAAAATAAATTTTCAAAAGCTACTGACGGAAAGTTAAGTTTGACCATTAATTCTGGTACTTTAGAATTGAATGATAACAAAGTAATTATTTTAGCTGACTAAATTCAAAAAAATATTTTCATTTAAAGAATCTCAAAGTTTCATCGCTTTGAGATTTTTTTTTATTTCATCTTTTTTGAAATTACTTTAGAAAAAAAAAGACTTTAAAAAAAGGAGTCTTATAAAGTAATCTTCCCTTAAGACATGTTATGAGTCATTTTACCTGGTAAAGTTCTGTTTTTCCAAAAAAATAAACAGCAAAAACCTTGTTTTTTTTGCAGGAAAAACACCCTAAATTATTGAATATTTTTTCTGTAAATCCATTTTTTTATATTCTCGATTTTTCACTAATATTAGTCTCTTAAAAAGAGACATCAAATAAAAATTAAAATGATTAATCAACTTTTTGTCCAAATGACAGCAGACCTTCAAAGTCAATTTCTTAAGAAGAAATTGCTGCAATGATGTATGCTTTTGACTTAGGATCTAAAAAAGAGTTAGACAAATACATGAAGAAAATTTCTAGAGAAAAAGGAATTCCTATAACAGGTCTAAAAATTTATCCTTCAGAATATTCTGAAAAAATGTGTTTAAGTCCCAAAACTGTTTGTGGTTATAGAGATGCATTATTTACCAAATGCAGAGTAAAAAATAGAGTAGGTTTGGTAACATATGCCATCAAAAATAAAATTTACACTGTTTAAAAATTGTGTAAATTTGCAGTATGGAAGAAACAAACAGACAACGAAAAATTGCAGGAGTATTGCAAAAAGATTTGGTAGATGTGTTGCAGAAAGCAGCGCAAGACGGAATGAAAGGTGTCATAATCTCTGTCTCTAAAGTAAGTGTTACATCAGATTTAGGTGTGGCAAAAGTGTACTTAAGTATTTTTCCTTCAGAAAAAAGAGATGAAATTGTAAAAGGTGTTCAATCAAATACACCTTTAATTCGTCATGAAATGGCGCAAAGAACTAAAAATCAGTTGCGTAGAATGCCGGAATTATTATTTTTTGGTGATGATACGTTGGATTATTTGGAAAAAATCGATAAATCTTTGCAAGGAAATGATGAAAATCCAATAAATAATCCGGAGTTGTTGGCCAGACGTCAAAAAAGATAATTCGTATTCTTTGCGTTTTTCAACCTACATAGCCAAAAGATATTTATTTACTAAAACTAGTAATAACGCTATTAATATCATCACCATAATTGCTTCGTTTGGGGTTATTATTGGATCATTGGCATTGTTTATCATCCTCTCAGGATTTTCAGGATT
>JANREL010000039.1:6813-9088 GCA_030758355.1 Polaribacter sp. | reverse complement strand
ACTGATATTGGTTTGGCACAGTTTTTAAAAGATTATCAAAAAGGAAATTAAGAAAGTTTTTAGTTTTTAGTGACTCATTAAAAACTAAAAATTGAACATTCAAAACTTGTAGATCTATAAAGATTTAAAATTTGTATCCAAAAAAAGAGCTTGCTCAATTAGTAATTTCTGCTTGTTGTCAATTTGGTATTGAGACCGTTGTGATTTCTCCAGGGTCAAGAAATGCGCCTCTAACAATAGGTTTTGTAAATCATGCTGAAATTGAAACTTTTAGTGTGGTTGACGAACGTTGTGCTGCATTTTTTGCACTCGGAATCGCACAACAAACCCAAAAACCTGTGGCTATTTTATGCACTTCAGGTACTGCATTATTAAATTATTATCCAGCGATTGCTGAGGCTTTTTACAGTAATATTCCACTGATAGTTTTGTCTACTGATAGACCAAAACATTTGATTGATATTGGTGATGGTCAAACAATTCGTCAAGAAAACGTATTTGAAAATCACATCCTCTTTTCTGCGAATTTGATAGAAAGTGATCGTTTTAAAACCAAAAACGCTCAATTAATTGGCGAAGCTTTTCAAATCGCAATTTCTCAAAAAGGACCTGTTCATGTAAACATTCCGTTTGATGAACCTTTGTATGAAATTACAGAAGAATTGCAAAAGTTTCATTTCCCTCATATTTCCATGAGTTCATTGGATAATAATCATATTGATTATCAACAATTTGCTAAAATTTGGAATCAAGCTGAACAGAAAATGATTTTGGTTGGTGTCAATTATCCAGATGAAAAATTACATCATTTGATGGATTTGTATGCGGAAGATGAAAGTGTACTGATTTTGACAGAAACTACTTCAAATTTACATCAAGAAAAAGCAATCAATTCCATTGATCAATTGATATTTTCTTTGAATGATCAAGAATTTGAGTCATTAAGACCTGAAATCTTAATCACCTTTGGAGGAATGATTGTCTCCAAAAAAATAAAATCATTTTTACGAAAATATCAGCCACATCATCATTGGAATATTGATGAGAAAAAAGCCACCAATACTTTTTTCTGTCTGTCAGAATTTATTCAAATAAATCCGACTGATTTTTTCGCACATTTTAATTCATTAGTTTCAAATAAGACCTCTAATTATCAGTCAAAATGGTTGAAAATTAGAGATCAAAAAAGGATAAAACATGCTGAATTTTTAGCAACTTTAGGCCATTCTGATTTTAAGGTTTTTGAGCAAGTTTTGGCAAGTATTCCTAAAAATGTACAACTGCAAATTAGCAATAGCGCTATTATAAGATACGCGCAGTTGTTTACGATTTCACCCACTTTAAATGTATTTTGTAATAGAGGTACAAGTGGTATTGATGGTAGTACAAGTACTGCAATTGGAGCTGCTTTTGCGAGTAAAAAACAAACTATTTTTATTACAGGCGATTTGAGTTTTTTCTATGATAGCAATGCTTTGTGGAATAAAAATATTCCCAAAAACTTCCGAATTATTTTAATTAATAATTCGGGAGGAGGGATTTTTAAAATTATTCCAGGACCTAAAAACACTAATGTGTTGCCCTATTTCGAAACACCACATTGCTTAACAGCAGAACATTTGGCAAAAATGTTTGAATTCGATTATTTGAAAGCTTTTTCCACAGAAAGTCTGCAAGAATCCTTAGGTTTGTTTTATGATTCGTCTGAAAGACCAAAAATTCTAGAGATTTTCACACCAAGTAACGAAAATAGTGATATTTTAAATCAATATTTTAAATTTATACGATAATGGATTTGCAAATTGGAGATCAAGTACAACTGATTATTGAAACAGAAACTGCTTTGGGTTTCATTGTTTTGATTGATGAAGAATTCGAAGGGTTGTTGTTTAGAAGTGAAATTTTTATGGAAATTGAAGAAGGAATGGAGGTGACCGGCTACGTAAAAAATATTCGTGAAGATGGAAAAATTGATGTTTCTTTAAGACCTCAAGGCTTCAGAAATGTGATTGATTTGGATGTGGAAAAAATTCTTACTAAATTGAAAAACAACAAAGAAGGTTTTTTGCTTTTGACAGATAAAAGCTCACCTGAATCTATCAAGTTTCATTTAAATATAAGTAAAAAGGCATTTAAAAAAGCCATCGGAAATCTATACAGACAAAAACTAATTGTCTTAAAAGACGACCGAATTGAGTTGATTTAAGGGTTTAAAAGTTTCTGTTTTAAGGATTATTACTGTTGATTAAAAACCAACAACTATTCCAAATTCTCT
>JANREL010000039.1:0-6713 GCA_030758355.1 Polaribacter sp. | reverse complement strand
TAAAATGGCAGATTTTTGGTTGTTTTTCGAAAAGAAGATTCTAGTTATTTTTAAATATTTGCTGTGAAAATTCAATAAAGCTAAGAAATAAAAATATTAATGAAAGTGATTTCTGATTCATCAGTTAGAATGTTTATTTTTGCAATTGATGATTTTTTGTTTGATACAAAACGCACAAAATTAGAAATTATGATACAACCTGAATGGAAAACTGTCAAAGAGTTTGAAGATATCACTTATAAAAAATACAATGGTGTTGCCAGAATTGCTTTTAATAGACCAAATGTAAGAAACGCTTTTCGCCCAAAAACCACCAAAGAATTGTACGAAGCATTTTATGATGCGGGTGAAGATACCTCAATTGGAGTGGTTTTATTATCTGCTGAAGGGCCAAGTACAAAAGACGGAGTGTATTCATTTTGTTCTGGAGGAGATCAAAAAGCACGAGGTCATCAAGGTTATGTTGGGGAAGATGGGTATCACAGATTGAATATTTTGGAGGTTCAAAGATTGATTCGTTTTATGCCAAAAGCTGTGATTGCAGTCGTTCCTGGTTGGGCAGTTGGCGGAGGGCATAGTTTACATGTGGTTTGTGATTTAACATTAGCCTCTAAAGAGCATGCAATTTTTAAACAAACTGATGCTGATGTAACTTCGTTTGATGGAGGGTATGGTTCTGCATATTTGGCAAAAATGGTTGGTCAAAAAAGAGCGCGTGAAATTTTCTTTTTAGGAAGAAGTTACTCCGCACAAGAAGCATTTGAAATGGGAATGGTGAATGCTGTAATTCCACATGATGATTTAGAAAATACTGCTTATGAATGGGCACAAGAAATTTTAGCAAAAAGTCCAACATCCATCAAAATGTTGAAATTCGCAATGAATTTGACAGATGACGGTATGGTTGGTCAGCAAGTTTTTGCAGGCGAAGCAACACGTTTAGCCTATATGACAGACGAAGCAAAAGAAGGAAGAGATGCTTTTTTGGAAAAAAGAAAACCAAATTTTCCAAAAAAGTGGATACCATAAATAATAATTATTAGTTTTTAGTTTTTGTTGTAATTCCAACAACTATTGATAATTAACTAACAACTAAATAAAAAAATGAAATCACAAATCGTAACTTTTTTAATACAGTGTCCTGATCAAAAAGGGTTGGTTGCAAAAATTACCAATTTCTTTTTTAAAAAGGGCTTCAATATTTTGAGTTGTCAGCAATACGTAAATTCGATTGAAAATACCTATTTCATGAGAATTCGTTTGAATGCGGATGGTACAGAAATTTCAATAGAAGATCTTGAAAATAGTTTTTTAGAATTAGCAACTCCGTTACATTTTAAATGGTCTGTACATTACGGACATAAAAAACAACAAGTGGCTATTTTAGTTTCGCATACGAGTCATAATTTGTATGATTTATTAGAGCGATCCAAAGAAGGAAATTTGAATTGTACCGTAAAAATCATTATCAGTAATCATCAAAAATTAAAGCCAATTGCGGATATGTTTCAGGTGCCTTTTTATCATGTGCCTGTCATTGCAAATGATAAATCCAAACAAGAAAAACAGTTGATGGAATTGCTTGACGAACATCAAATTGATCTGATTGTTTTGGCAAGATACATGCAAATTTTGTCTGCTGATTTTATCAATACTTATCCTGAAAAAATCATTAATATACATCACTCATTTTTACCTGCTTTTCAGGGCGCAAATCCATATTTACGGGCCTATGAAAGAGGTGTTAAATTGATTGGAGCAACTGCGCATTATGCCACAGAAGAGTTGGATGAAGGGCCAATTATTGAGCAAGATGTAAAACCAGTTACACACGAAAGTACGCCAACAACATTGAAAAAAATTGGTGCAGATATTGAAAAATTGGTCTTGGCCAAAGCTGTAAATAATCATTTGAATCATCAAATAATCGTATCAGGAAATAGAGCAATTGTTTTTCCTGAAACAGGAGAATAAAAAAGGTGTTGATCTATAGTGTTTAGCTTTTAGTTTAAAAAATAGATGAAAATAATTTGTATTGGGCGCAATTACGCAAAACATATTGAGGAATTAGCGAATGAAAAACCTACAAATCCTGTTGTTTTTTTAAAGCCAGATTCTGCAATTTTACCAAGTAAAAATCCATTTTTTATTCCGCCATTTTCAAATAATGTACAATATGAGGTGGAGATTTTGGTGAAAATTAATAAAGTCGGAAAGTTTATTGATGTCAAATTTGCGCATAAATATTATGACGAAATTGGTTTAGGAATTGATTTTACGGCAAGAGATGTTCAAAATGAATGCAAAGAAAAGGGCTTGCCTTGGGAAAAAGCAAAAGCTTTTGATGGTAGTGCAGTTGTAGGCGAATTTTATCCAAAAGAAAAATTTGATTTGGGAAATATTTCCTTTCAATTATATAAAAATGAAGTTTTGGTTCAAGACGGAAAATCAAATGAAATGCTTTGGAAAATTGATGAATTAATAGCGTATGTTTCTCAATATTTTACATTAAAAAAAGGTGATATTATCTTTACAGGAACTCCTGAAGGTGTTGGAAAAGTTTCTGAAAATGATATTTTAAAAGGAGTTTTGGAAGGAAGAGAATCGTTTAATATTAAGGTTAAATAAAATAAGTTGCAAAGTTCCAAAGCAACAAAGTTGCAAAATTTGATTACATTTCTATTTAGCTTTGCTACTATGCAACTCAGAAACTTAATAAAATGAAGGCAGAAATCATAACAATTGGGGATGAAATTCTCATAGGCCAAATAGTAGATACCAATTCACAATTTATAAGTCAAGAGCTCAATAAAATTGGGGTTTCTGTTTATCAAATAACTTCTATTCAAGATGATCAACAACACATTTTAAATGCGCTTAAAGAAGCACAAGAAAGAGTAGATATTGTCATTATAACAGGGGGTTTGGGCCCAACAAAAGACGACATTACCAAAAAAACCTTGGCTACTTTTTTTAATGATTCTCACTTTGTCGAATATCCAGAAGTTATTGATCATATCCAAAATTTGTTTGCAAAAATCAATCATCCTTTTCGTGAAATTCAACGTTATCAAGCACAATTGCCTTCAAAAGCAACTTTATTGAAAAACAATTTTGGAACTGCTCCTGGAATGTGGTTTTTTGAAAACAATACCGTTTTTGTGTCTTTACCTGGAGTACCTTATGAAATGAAAGGATTGATGAGGAATGAAGTTTTGCCAAGAATTCAGCAGCAATTTCAGCTACCTTTTATCATCCATAAAACCATCATGACGTATGGTCAAGGAGAAAGCACCATTGCTGAAATCATTGAAGATTTTGAAAATAATTTACCCACTTATATTAAATTAGCATATTTACCATCTTTTGGTAGAGTTCGTTTGCGATTGACAGCAAAAGGAAATCAAAAAGAAGTATTAGAGAAAAAGTTAAAAGAAAAAATCCAGCAATTATATGAATTACTTCCTGATATTATTACAGGTTTGGACGATGATCATTCTTTAGAAAAAACGATTGGTGATATTTTAACTCAAAAAAAGAAAACACTTTGCACTGCAGAGAGTATAACAGGAGGAAAAATTGCAGCGACTTTTATTTCAGAACCTGGAGCATCTGCTTATTTTAAAGGAAGTTTTGTAGCTTATTCAGCGGAGACTAAAATGAATTTATTAGGAGTTTCATCAGAAACTATAAAAAAATACTCAGTCGTAAGTAAAGAAGTAGCTTTAGAAATGGCAAAAGGGGCTAAAGAAAAATTGCAAACCAATTTTGCAATCGCTGTTACAGGAAATGCAGGTCCAACAACAGACCATACTGACAAAAGTGTTGGGTTGGTTTATATCGCACTAATTACTGACGAAAAGGCCATTGTTGAGGAATTTAATTTTGGTCAACCCAGAGAAAAAGTCATCAATAGAACAGTTAGTAAATCATTAGAAATATTAAGGAAAGAATTATTTTAAAATTTTGTAAAATTATTTTGTTCAGAATTAGATTTATATGTAAATTTGCACCTCGTTTAGAGATAATACTATAAAACTGTCAAGAAGATGTCTAGAGTTTGTGAATTAACAGGGAAAAAAGCAATGGTTGGGAACAATGTTTCTCATGCAATGAATAGAACAAAAAGAAAGTTTGACGCTAATTTAATGACTAAGCGTTTTTACATTCCAGAAGAAGATAAATGGATTACTTTAAAAATTTCTGCTTCTGCTTTGAAAAACATTAACAAGAAAGGAATTTCTGCAGTTATTAAAGACGCAAGAGCTAACGGATTTTTAACAAAATAAATAATAGTCGTTGTTTATTTTTATTGATTTTAAGTCAAAAACTTTAAATCATAAATTTTAAACTCATAAACTCGAATAGAGATGGCAAAAAAAGGAAACAGAGTTCAAGTTATTTTAGAATGTACAGAGCACAAGACTTCTGGACAACCAGGTACTTCTAGATACGTTACTACCAAAAACAAAAAGAACACTCCAGATAGAATGGAAATTAAAAAATTCAATCCTATCTTGAAAAAAGTGACTGTTCACAAAGAAATTAAGTAAATCAATCATCTAGAACTCAGCATAGAGCACATAGATTAAAAAAGACACAAAATGGCAAAAAAAACAGTTGCATCGTTACAAACAGCATCAAAAAGATTAAGCAAAGCTATTAAAATGGTAAAATCTCCAAAATCAGGAGCTTATACTTTTGTTGAATCAGTTATGGATCCTGCCGATGTTGATAAGTTTTTATCGAAAAAATAAAAACCATCTTATAAAATCTATAAAGCTACTTTCTATTTCAGAAAGTAGCTTTTTTTATGGATTTTAATTGCGTATTTTTGATGATTCATTGTTGATTTTTAAGTTTAAAAATCAAATAGGTGCATCTAGTTTCATAAAAGTAGTTTATTCAGTATTCAAAATATCATGAGTTTTTTTAAAAATATATTTTCAAAGGAAAAAAAAGAAACTTTAGACAAGGGTTTAGAGAAAACGAAAGAGAATTTTTTTGATAAATTATCAAAAGCAGTTGTAGGAAAATCAAAAGTTGATGACGAGGTTTTAGATAATTTAGAAGAAATTTTAGTTGCCTCGGATGTTGGTGTAAATACCACTTTAAAAATTATTGAGCGAATAGAAGAGCGTGTTGCAAAAGATAAATATGTTAGCACTAACGAATTAAATAAAATTTTAAGAGAAGAAATTGCAGGGTTATTATCAGAAACAAATACGGGTAATGAAACTGATTTTACAATTCCGGCAAACAAAAAGCCTTATGTAATCATGGTTGTTGGTGTAAATGGAGTTGGAAAAACAACAACTATTGGTAAGCTAGCTTCTCAATTTAAAAAACGAGGTTTTAAAGTCGTTTTAGGAGCTGCAGATACTTTTAGAGCAGCAGCCATTGACCAATTACAAATTTGGGCCGATAGAACTGGCGTGCCAATTGTGCGTCAAGAAATGGGTTCTGATCCTGCTTCTGTAGCTTTTGATACGTTAAAATCTGCAGTTTCTCAAAATGCTGATGTGGTTATAATCGATACTGCAGGAAGATTGCATAACAAAGTAAATTTAATGAATGAATTGACCAAAATAAAACGTGTAATGCAAAAAGTAGTTGGGGATGCACCACATGATGTGTTATTAGTTTTGGATGGTTCTACAGGTCAAAATGCATTTGAACAAGCAAAACAATTTACGAAAGCTACCGAGGTTACTTGCTTAGCAGTCACAAAATTAGATGGAACAGCAAAAGGTGGCGTTGTCATAGGTATTTCTGATCAATTTCAAATTCCCGTCAAATATATAGGAGTAGGAGAAGGTATTGATGATTTGCAAGTATTCAACAAAATGGAGTTTGTGGATTCTTTCTTTAAATAAAATTAAATCATAGTTCAGTTATCATGAAAAAAATAGCCATTTTAATAAGCTCATTCTTTGTTTTTTTAGCTTGTCAACAAAAACAAATCCCCGTTTTTTTTAAAAAGTATGATGAAACATCTGCTATTGAAAAGCAACAAAATCATGCGAATGGGAGAATGAAATTCAAGTTGTTTCAATCTAAATACACAGATATGAATGCTATTTTTAAACCATTTGAAAATGATTTGGCGTATTTTTCAGAGCAAGATTATCAAAAGTTAAAACCATTAATTTTAGAACAAGACATCCCAACCTTACAAAAAAATGTAAAAGAAGGAAAACTCACTTATGAAAAATTAACTTTATTCTACTTATATAGAATTCGAAAATTCGAAAGTGATTCAACATTATCATTAAATAGCATCATTTCATTGAATCCTTTTGTTATAAAACAAGCCAAAGAAAATGATAAAAATGCTCAAAATATTGGTGATTTTTCAGTGTATGGAATGCCTATTTTATTAAAAGATAATATCAATACTTTGAATATGCCAACCACAGCTGGTGCTGTTGCATTGAGAGATAATAAAACAAAAAATGATGCATTTATAGTTGAAAAATTGAAGCAAAATGGTGCCTTGATTTTAGGAAAAGTAAACTTAAGCGAATGGGCTTATTTTTTCTGTACTGGATGTCCTTTAGGATACTCAGCCATTGGCGGACAAACGTTAAATCCATATGGAAGAGCAGAATTTGAAACAGGAGGAAGTTCTGCAGGAAGTGGAGTTACAGTAGCAGCGAATTTTGCAGTGGCAGCTATTGGTTCAGAAACTTCAGGATCAATTACTTCGCCAT
>JANREL010000038.1 GCA_030758355.1 Polaribacter sp. | reverse complement strand
GATAAATTATACGCAGTACTTGTCCATTCAGCCACGTTTCCTGCCATGTTATACAAACCATAATCATTCGCATTGAACGATTTTGCCTCCACAGTGTATAATGCACCATCTACCGCATAATTTCCTCTTACTGGTTTAAAGTTTGCTAAAAAACATCCTCTATCACTTGTTGTGCTTCCTGTTCCCCAAGGATAGGTTGCAAATTCCAAACCACCTCTAGCAGCATATTCCCATTCAGCCTCTGTTGGCAATCTGAAATAAGGAACAAGTGTTACATTTTTTTGAGTTCTTAAAAAACTATTTTTCTTTTTAGTTCTCCAGTTACAAAAAGCATTTGCTTTATCCCAAGTAACACCCACAACTGGATATTCTCCATAAGATTGATGATGAAAATAATCTTGATGCATGGGATCATTATACGAATAATTGAAATCTTTTACCCAAACTGTAGTATCAGGATAAATATCCAATACAGTAGTATCTTTGATAAAATTTTTTCTATTTCCACCTTTTCTCGCTGCATTTTCACTATCAAACCACGAATATCTGTAGTTTAGAAGCTTTGTGTTAAATGTTCTAACACCATCTACAGCATCTTCTTTTTTGATGTATAAAGAATCCATCACTTCTACATAATCTACGTCAGGATATTCATTTTTTTTCCAAATCAATTCTGTTTCCCAATTCAATGGTTGAATGGTATCAAACTGATAATAGTTTTCAAACATGTATTTTTGATAGGGAGATAAATTGGTTGTGTCAGCTGTTTTAAAAGCATATTGCTGAATTCCTGCTGCACGGTTTCTTCCATTTGGATCTGGATTTGTATTACCTAGTGCTGCAAATTCTGCTTGATATGCCAAACGAGTTCTTGCGATTGAATCTCTTACCCAATACACAAATTCTTTGTATTCGTTGTTAGTGATTTCAGTTTCGTCCATGTAATAAGGCTTAACAGTAACTGTTTTTGTTGGTGCGTTTAAGGTACCAATCATATCTTGATCTTGTTTTCCCATGGTAAATGACCCTCCCGGAATGAGTGCCATTCCATAAGGTTTCTCAGAAAACCACTTTTTCTTGGCTTTCACTCCTACTAATTCTCCTCTGTCTTTGGAACCACAACTATAAAAAAAGGTTATTAAAAGTGCAAATACTGCTGCTTTCTTCATAAAAAATTTGTCTTTACTAAAAGTTCGTAAACCTATTATTTTTTTTTCTAAAATACAATCTTACGAATGTTTTTAACTTTCAATTTTTAATATTTTTTTTGATTACATCAATTTTTTCATCGCTTTATACCATCTTTCGGGAATGATATGTGCTGTTGTTTGCTGATAATCTTGAAATGTACATGGTATTAACGCATGCCTTTTAAATTTATTATCCGATAAAATTTGAACTTCTATCCACCATCTTCCAGTTTTATGGCTTTTGTAAAAAATCATTGGATCGTCATTTTCCAATAAAACGGTAAATTTTTGATAATTTTCTTTGTTTGAAAAAGGATAGTCTTGTGCTCTAAAGTTTACACCTTCAATAAAATACCACATCATTTGTGCAATTAAACTGGCTGTTTGATGATTTTGATCGTATTTTGAATTGTATTCATAAATTCCGAAAGAAGAAACTTTATCACTAATTCCTGCATATCTTGCAATTGCACAAATTTCATCACCATAAAACCCGTTTGGTGAAGCGTTGTTATTAGCTGGCGCATCACTTTGTTTTACAGCGCCAATATCAATAGAAACAATATCTGCATCTCTAAAAGCAGGCTCAATATTTTCTAATTCTTTGGCTTTCCCCAATCTATACGTATCAAAAAAAAGACTTTCTAACAAATCAATTTCATCTTGTGGATTGAAGTAGGTTTGATATCCAACATTCGTAAAATTGAATAAATTATTAGGTTCTTGCATGATAATTTTGCTCAAATACGATTGTGAAGTTAATCCTTCTTCAAAACTTCCCAAATCAAAACGGCTGTCTACAGCTGTAATATTTACGGTCTGTTCTAGGGTATCATAGGCACGATAATTAACATAGGTAATGTCTTGACCTCCACCTAAAATTATAGGAATGATGTTTTTTTTCAACAAATAATTGATGATCTCAGCCACCGCAAAATAGGTATCATTTACTTCATTCCCTTTCAAAACATTCCCTAAATCTGCAATTTCAGCGTGCCAATCTCCAGGGAAAAGTTCATAAAATTTTCTTCTAATGAAATGTAGATTTTCTCCACATCCGATATTATTTTCTGAATTACGATCTTCTTGAACACCAATAATGGCAATTTTCACAGTATCTAAATCAGGAAAACCTTCTTTTTCAGTATGAATTTGAATTTTTCTTCCAATACATGATGGTGAATGCAACACTAAATGTGCAATTGCATGCTCTTCAACAGGGTTTAAAAAGGAGGTATTCATGTATTATTTTTACAGCCGCAAGGTAGCAAATCCTTATTTCTTTTTTGCGGTCGTTTTCTTTTTTGTTACTTTTTTCTTTGGCATTTTTGCCTCTATCATTTCAACCGCCTTTTCTTTGGTCAATTTTTCAATATTGGTAGTTTTTGGCAACTCAATTTTTATTTTTCCTTTCAATATATGAAAACGTCCCCATCTTGCTTTTTCAACGACAATACCAATGTCTTGCCAGTCATATATGACTTTATCTAATTCTTTTTGTTTTTTATCTTCAATCAATTCAACGATATCTGCTTTTGATAAGTTCTCAAAATCGTATTTTTTAGATACATTGATAAAAATATTGTTCCATTTTAGGAATGGGCCAAAACGGCCTACTCCTTTTTGCACAGGTAAATCTTCGAACATAGCCACTGGAGCATCTGCTTTTTGCTTGGCGATAATCAAATCTTTAGCTCTTTCTAAATCCACTTCCATCGGATTTTCGTTTCTATCAAGAGATACAAATAAATCTCCAAATTTCACATAAGGCCCAAAACGTCCGTTAGATATAATGACTTCCTCGTTTTGAAATTTACCCAATGTTTTTGGCAGTAAAAACAATTCAAGCGCTTCTTTAAGTGTGATTGTTCCTAAATTTTGATCGGGATTTAAACTTGCAAATACTTTTTCATCATCATCAGGCGCACCAATTTGAGCTATTGCTCCAAATTTTCCTAAACGCACCAATACTGTTTTTCCTGTTTCAGGGTGTTTTCCTAAAATTCGTTCTCCACTTTCCCTTTCTGCATTTTCTTTCACATCCTCTACATTATCGTGGAATTTTTTGTAAAAATCACGAATCATCGCTGTCCAATTTTCTGTTCCTTCCGAAATATCATCAAAAGAGGATTCTACTTTTGCAGTAAATCCGAAGTCTAGAATGGATGAAAAATTTGCCACTAAAAAATCATTTACAATATTTCCAATATCAGTTGGAACTAATTTTCCTTTATCTGAGCCTGTTTTTTCTGATAAAATTTTAGTAGATACAGTTCCTTTTTTTAAACTGATTTGTTGATACTCTCTTTGCTCTCCTTCATTTTGACCTTTTTCTATATAACCTCTTTTTTGAATGGTAGAAATTGTTGGTGCATAGGTTGAAGGTCGACCAATACCTAATTCTTCCAATTGTTTTACCAAAGATGCCTCTGTAAAACGATAAGGGGGTGCTGAAAAACGCTGAGTTGCATTGATGTATTGATACCCTAATTTTTCATCGACAAATAAATTAGGTAGCATGCCATCTTGCTCTTCATCTTCATTATCATTCCCTTCTAAATACACTTTTAAGAAACCATCAAACTGAATCATTTCACCATTGGCGGTAAAGATTTTATCATTTGCATTGTTTTCGATTTTCACATTGGTTCTTTCCAATAAAGCGTCACTCATTTGCGATGCTAAAGTTCTTTTCCAAATCAAATCATACAATCTGTTTTGATCATTTTCAACGTCAACAGCATGCATTCCCATATTGGTAGGCCTAATTGCCTCATGCGCTTCTTGTGCACCTTTTGCTTTCGATTTAAAAACTCTTGGAAAACTGTATTCTTTTCCGTAAAAATTGGTAATTTCTTTGGCAGCAGCATTTCTTGCTTCTAGTGAAAGATTTACACTATCTGTTCTCATATAGGTAATCAAACCTGCTTCGTACAAGCGCTGTGCAACCTGCATAGTTCTTGAAACGGCAAATCCTAATTTTCTAGCAGCTTCTTGCTGCAAAGTTGAAGTTGTAAATGGTGCAGCAGGTGATTTTGTAGCTGGTTTTTTTGATAAATCAGCAATTGAAAAAACAGCATTATTGCAGGATGTTAAGAACTCTTGCGCTTCTTGTTTTGTATCAAAATTCTTCGGAATGGTTGCTTTGAATGTTTTCCCTTCTGAATTTAAAAACTCAGCAATGACTTTATAATAAGTTTCTGAAGCAAATTCTTGAATGCTTCTTTCTCTTTCAACAATCAATCTCACAGCCACTGATTGTACTCTTCCTGCAGATAAACCACCTTTTACTTTTCGCCACAAAACTGGTGATAATTCATACCCAACCAAACGATCTAAAACCCTCCTTGCTTGCTGCGCATTCACCATATTGTAGTCAATATCTCTCGGATTTTCAACTGCTTTTAAAATGGCATTTTTGGTAATTTCATGAAATACAATTCGTTTTGTATTGGCATTTTTCAACTCTAATTGTTCTTTTAAATGCCATGCAATTGCCTCTCCTTCTCGATCCTCATCACTTGCTAACCAAATAGTATCCGCTTTTTTTGCTAATTTTTTTAATTTGTCAACCAACGCAATTTTATCATCAGATACTATATATTTTGGTGAAAAATCTCCTTCAATATCTATCCCTAATTCTTTGGAAGGTAAATCTGCAATATGTCCATAACTGGATTCGACTTGAAAATCTTTTCCAAGAAATTTTTCAATGGTTTTTGCTTTTGCAGGAGACTCAACAATTACTAAATTTTTTGCCATTTTTTTTATTTGTAGCTAAAACACGCTGTTGCAGTGTTTAATTATGGACTGCAAAAGTATGTAGTTTTTTTTAATTTAAATTTATTCTTAAAATTTCATTTCGATACAACAAAAGACAAACCTATTTTTTTCTGCCAATTTGTCATATAAAATAAATTTTGGTTGTATCTTTGTAAACCATTTAAAGGCAAATTGAATTCATGGAATCTATTGAAAAAGTAATTGACGAGAGGCTACAAGGCAAAGCACTTGTAACACATTTTAGAGAAGGAAATACTAAAAAATTATTCATAGAAAGTTACGGCTGTCAAATGAATATGAATGATAGTGAAATCGTGGCTTCCATCCTTGCTGATCAAGGATTTAATACAACTCAAATTTTAGAAGAAGCCGATTTAGTATTGGTAAATACATGCTCCATTCGCGAAAAAGCAGAGACAACCGTTCGCAATCGTTTAAAAAAATACAATGCTGTTAAAAAAGTCAATAAAACCATGAAAGTAGGTGTATTGGGTTGTATGGCAGAACGGTTGAAAGAAAAATTTTTAGAAGAAGAAAAAATTGTTGATTTGGTTGTAGGACCAGATGCTTACAGAGATTTACCAAATTTATTACAAGAAATTGAAGCTGGAAGAGATGCTGTAAATGTTATTTTATCCAAAGATGAAACTTATGGTGATGTTTCTCCAGTACGTTTGAATTCGAATGGAGTTTCAGCATTTGTTTCTATCACAAGAGGGTGTGACAATATGTGTACTTTTTGCGTAGTTCCCTTTACTAGAGGTCGTGAAAGAAGTCGTGATCCACAAAGTATTTTGCAAGAAATCCGAAATATGGTTGAGAGCAACTATAAAGAAATCACACTTCTTGGTCAAAATGTTGACAGTTACCTTTGGTTCGGTGGAGGTTTAAAAAAAGATTTCAACAAAGCATCAGAAATGGCACAAGCAACTGCCGTAAATTTTGCGCAATTATTAGATATGTGCGCTACTGAATTTCCAAAAACACGTTTTCGCTTTTCAACTTCAAATCCTCAAGACATGAGTTTGGAGGTGATTCATGTCATGGCAAAACACAAAAATATTTGCAAATACATTCATTTACCTATTCAAAGTGGAAGCAACAAAGTTTTGAAAGCCATGAACAGACAGCATACACGTGAAGAATACATGCAATTGGTTGATAATATTTTTAAGATAATTCCAGAAATGGCGTTGTCTCAAGACATGATTGTTGGTTTTTGTGGTGAAACTGAAGAAGATCATCAAGATACCTTGAATTTGATGGAATATGTAAAATACGATTTCGGATTTATGTTTGCTTATTCTGAAAGACCTGGAACGTTAGCCGCTAAAAAAATGGCAGATGATGTTCCCGAAGAAGTGAAAAAACGACGTTTAGATGAAGTGATTGCATTGCAACAAAAACACGCATTGTATAGAACACAACAACATTTGGGAAAAGTGGAAGAAGTATTGATTGAAGGTGTTTCTAAAAAAAATCCGAATGAATGGAAAGGAAGAAATACCCAAAATACAGTGATTGTTTTCCAAAAAGAACACTATAAATTGGGGGATTTTGTGATGGTAAAAGTAAACGATTGTACCTCTGCAACATTACGAGGAACTGCAATTGGATATTCAGAAAATAATTAATAGCCCATCCTTCAAAAGGGAAGGTAACAATTGTTAAAAAAAATAAAAGTTAAGAATTTTAAGTTTCGAACCCTTAAACTATCAAACCCTTAAACTTTTCAAACTAAAGTTAAGATGGAAGATTTACAAGCATTAAAACTGCGATTTGGTATCATTGGAAATGATATTCATCTCAATATGGCATTGGAAAAAGCAGTGCGTGTTGCGCCTACTGATATTTCTGTTTTAGTAACTGGAGAAAGTGGTGTTGGTAAAGAAAATATTCCAAAAATTATTCATCAATTATCACACAGAAAACATGCAAAATACATTGCTGTAAACTGTGGCGCAATTCCTGAAGGAACGATTGATAGTGAATTATTTGGTCATGAAAAAGGGTCATTTACAGGTGCAACTCAAGATAGAAAAGGCTATTTTGAAGTAGCTGATGGTGGTACGATTTTTTTAGATGAAGTTGGTGAATTGCCTTTAACTACTCAAGTTAGATTATTACGTGTTTTGGAAAATGGCGAATTTATAAAAGTTGGTTCATCTGTTGTACAAAAAACTGATGTAAGAATTGTAGCTGCAACTAATGTAAACATGTTTCAAGCAATTGAAAAGGAACGTTTTAGAGAAGATTTATATTACAGATTGAGTACTGTGGAAATTCATTTGCCAGCACTGAGAGAACGCAATCAAGACATTCATTTGTTGTTTCGAAAATTCGCCTCGGATTTTGCTCAAAAATACAGAATGCCCGCTGTTAGATTGGAAGATGATGCAGTGCATGTTTTACTAAATTATCGTTTTCCAGGAAATATCCGTCAGTTGAAAAATTTAGCAGAACAAATCTCTGTAATTGAAGAAAGCAGGACTATTTCTGCTGCAAAACTACAACTATATTTACCTGACAATAAAGGAAATTTACCGGCAATTATAGGAATTTCAAAAAAAGAAAATGATTTTTCAAATGAGCGTGATATCATGTACAAAATTTTATTTGACATGCGCAATGACATCAACGATTTGAAAAAATTAACACTAGATTTATTGAATAGCGAAAATATCGAAGAAGTTCAGCAAGAGAATCATCAATTGATTGAAAAAATCTATGGAAATAAAGAAACGAAAAGTTCGAATATTGAGGTGTTAAACATCCCACAAAAAGTCGTTGGAGAAAAAAATTATGATTTTATTGAAACCATTGAAGAAGATGAAAGTTTGTCTTTGCAGGATAAAGAAATTGAGATGATCAAACGTTCTTTAGAAAAAAATAATAATAAACGTAAATTAGCTGCCTCAGAATTAGGCATTTCTGAAAGAACGTTGTATCGAAAAATAAAACAATACGATTTATAAACTCTTCGAGATTTAAACAAAAACAATGAAAAAAATACTGTACATTTCCTTTCTTAGCCTAGCAAGTTTGCTAATAATTTCTTGTGGTGCCTATTCATTTACAGGCGGAAATACTGGAGATGCCAAAACGATTCAAATTGATTTTTTTCCAAATCAAGCCCCTTTAGTAGAACCAGCTTTAACGCAACGTTTTACAAACGATTTGCAAGATTTATTTACGCGTCAAACAAATTTAACGCTCACAAATTCAAACGGAGATTTACATTTTAGTGGAGAAATTACCGATTTTAGAGTAACACCAATGAGTGGAACATCAGACCAAACAGCTGCTCAAAACAGGCTAACGGTTTCCATAAATGTGCGATTTGCAAACAAATTGATTGAAAAGGATAATTTCGAAAAAACCTTCTCATTTTATTCAGATTATGATGCGAACGCACAATTAACAGGTGCCGTTTTAGAAAATGCTTTGGATGAAATTGTTGAGCGAATTACACAAGATATTTTCAACGCTTCTGTTGCAAAATGGTAAGAATCAAATCAAATGAAAAAAGCAAGTTTTTTAGAAATATTACAAAAAAATAGCCCAATTAAACAAATGGAAACTGCCGAATTGAAAGGGATTATTGATGCTTATCCTTATTTTCAATCAGCTAGAGCTATGTATTTAAAAGGATTAAAAAATCAAGAAAGTTTCAAATACAATAACGAATTAAAAAGCACAGCAGCTTACACAACTGATAGAACAGTTTTATTTAATTTTATCACATCAATAAATTTCGATATTCCTAAAAAAGACATTCATCAGCAACTCAAAGAAAAGATTTCTGAAGAAAAAAATGTTTCGATTATCGAGGTTGAAAAAACAACTGTTGCTGATAATTTAACTCAAGAAATTGAAGAAAAACTAACTATTGGAAAACCAATATCGTTCAAGGTTTCTGAAACATATTCTTTCAATCAATGGTTGCAATTAGCGGCAAAAAAACCTATTGAAAGAATAGAAAACATAACTCCAAAAATTAGATCAGAAAAAGAAGAAATTATTGAAAAATTTATCCAAAACAATCCAAAAATAATTCCACTTTCAAAAGATAAAAATATTGTTGTTACGATTGAAGAAACCAAACCAGATTCGTCTTTAATGACAGAAACTTTGGCTAAAGTATATCTGGAACAAAAAAAATATGAAAATGCGATTCAAGCTTACCGAATTTTAAGTTTGAAATATCCAGAAAAAAGTGGTTTCTTTGCAGACCAAATTAAAAGA
>JANREL010000037.1 GCA_030758355.1 Polaribacter sp. | reverse complement strand
TGGGTTGATTTGTAAAATACCGTGCATAAAAAAAACTACCCGGAATGAGTGGTTTCATGTTTTCAAAAAGAGCGTCACTATGATAAGGTTTTACAGCGATAAAAACAATGTCTGCTTTAGGCAAACAATCTTTCAACTCGGTAAAAACTTCAAAATGCTTTTCTTTTTTTAGCGTAGCAATCTTGTTGGGATCAGTATCGTAAATTTGAAGTCTTTTACTCCCTAATAAGGTTGATTTGGACATACTTTCGGCGTAGGTGAGTCCCATGTTTCCAGCGCCAATTACTAATAGTTTCATTTGATCTATTGTTTTAATATACACTAATATTGCTGCAAGGACTGTGCGATAGTTCCAAAAAAATAAAAAAATTTCAGGAATTAAGAGATTGCAACCAAATACGGAGTTTCATTACGAACTTGAACGTATAAGTGTGCTACAGTTATCATATCGAAAAATGAAACCTTTTATTTGGTGACACGCTGTCAGTGACAAATGTGGGGAAAACAGCTTTTATCTTAAAAGCAAGTTTTAAAATAGTATTTTGTTGATTATGAACTGCTTATCATTTGAATATTAAAAAGTAGCGAACAAAAAAAAGACTGTTTGTACAAACAGTCTTTTTAAAATATATATGAGCGTTGAAGATTAGTCTCTTCTTGGCTCTCTAGGTTTGCGATCATCACGTGAGTCACGTCCACGATTGTCACGACCGCGATTGTCACGGTTATTGTCTCTTGGACGTTCGTTGTTGTCTCTTGGTGGTCTTGCTACATACCCTTCTGGTTTTGGTAAAATTGCTTTTCTTGATACTTTCTCTTTACGAGTTTTAGGATCAATTCCGAAGTATTTTACTTCAAAAACATCGCCCATGTTTACAACATCAGTAACGTTTTCTGTGCGTTCCCAAGCCAATTCGCTAACATGTAATAATACCTCATTTCCAGGAGCATCTATATATTCAACAACAGCACCAAAGTCAAGCATTTTAATTACTTTTACTTCATATACATTGCCAATTTCTGGTTTGAATAGCATTGATTCTAAACGTCTCAATACCGCCTCAACACCTTCTGGTTTGGTTCCTAAAATTTCGATAATTCCCTCTCCAGTTGTTGGATCTTCATTGATGACAATAGTCGTTGAAGTTTCTTTTTGCAATTCTTGGATGTGTTTTCCACCTGGACCAATAAATGCGCCAATCAGACTATTTGGAATTGTTCTCGTAATGATTTTTGGTGCATGTGCTTTTACTTCAGCATTTGGTTGTGCAATGGTTTCGGTTAATTTTCCTAAGATATGCAACCTTCCTTCACGAGCTTGTTTTAAGGCATTTACTAAAATCTCGTAACTCAATCCTTTGATTTTAATATCCATTTGGCAAGCAGTAATTCCGTCAGCAGTTCCTGTTACTTTAAAGTCCATATCACCTAAATGATCTTCGTCCCCTAAAATATCAGACAATACTGCATAACGATCACCATCAGAAATCAACCCCATTGCAATTCCAGATACTGGTTTTACCATTTGAATTCCTGCATCCATCAACGCCATTGTTCCAGCACAAACAGTTGCCATAGAAGACGAACCGTTTGATTCTAATACTTCGGATACAACTCTAACTGTATAAGGACACTCATCAGGAATCATTCTTTTTAATGCTCTTTGTGCCAAGTTACCATGACCTACTTCTCTACGAGACGTTCCTCTCAAAGGACGTGCTTCACCTGTTGAAAAAGGAGGGAAGTTGTAGTGTAAATAAAACTTTTCTTCACCTTCAAACGACGGCATATCAATTTGATTAGCTTCTCTTGAAGTTCCTAAGGTTACAGTAGCCAAGGCTTGTGTTTCACCTCGTGTAAAGATGGATGATCCATGTACAGAAGGTAAATAATCTACCTCACACCAAATTGGTCTGATATCGGTAGTTTTACGACCATCTAAACGCAACCCTTCATTTAAGGTTAAGTCTCTGATGGCAGTTTTTTCTGCTTTGTAGAAATATTTAGAAACTAAATCGCCATAATCAGCCAATTCTTCTTCAGTAAAACTTGCTTTTACTTCTTGTTTAATTTCATCAAAAGCAGCACTACGTTCGTGTTTTGCGGATGCTTTTCTAGCAACTGCATATACTTTATCGTAAGTTAAGTCGTGTACTTTTTTAGCCAATGCTTCATCTTCTCTTTCTACTTCGTATTCACGCGTTTCTTTTTTGCCAAAAGCAGTTGCTAAAGCAACTTGAGCAGCACACTGTACTTTAATAGCTTCGTGAGCAAATTTAATTGCATCTGCCATTTCTTCTTCAGAAATTTCAGACATTTCGCCTTCAACCATCATTACAGAATCAGCACTTGCGCCAATTACCATATCAATATCAGAAACAGCTAATTGTGCAAATGAAGGATTGATGATAAATTCACCATTGATACGACCTACACGTACTTCAGATATAGGAGTTTCAAATGGAACATCAGATAGTTGGATAGCAGCAGAAGCAGCCAAACCAGCCAAAGCATCTGGCATCACATCATCATCATGAGACATCATTTGAATCATTACCTGAGTTTCTGCATGGTAATCTTTTGGGAATAATGGACGCAATACACGGTCCACCAAACGCATAGTTAATACTTCGCCATCACTTGGGCGTGCTTCTCTTTTGAAAAAACCACCTGGATAACGACCTGCAGCCGCAAATTTTTCGCGATAATCTACCGTTAATGGTAAAAAATCAACAGCCGATTGTTGGTAATTTGATACTACTGTACATAACAACATACATTTTCCTGATTGAACAACAACTGAACCGTGCGCTTGTTTCGCTAATTTACCGGTTTCTAATGAGATGGTTCTTCCATCTCCAAGGTCAATGACCTCTCTAAATACTTTTGGAATCATAAATGTTTACTAATAAATTTTTTAATTTGTTTGTTGTTGTGTTGTGTTGTTGTTTGCAATGGAAAATCAAAAATGCTGTTACTATTTTTGAAGTTTTCTTATACTATTTATACTGTTTTATTTTAAAAGCTCTAAGGTATTGAAAAAAACAGATTGAAGTGATAGAGGAAGTGTTTTTTTGATAAAAAAAGAGGCACAATTTCTGTGCCTCTTCTGTAGACATTATTTTCTAATGTTTAATTCTTTGATAATTGCACGGTATCTTTCGATATCTTTTTTCTTTAGATAATCTAATAAACTTCTACGTTTACCTACCATCATTACTAACGAACGCTCTGTGTTAAAATCTTTACGATTTATTTTTAAGTGTCCAGTTAAATGGTTGATTCTGTGCGTAAACAACGCAATTTGACCTTCTGCTGTTCCAGTATCGTTTTTTCCTTTACCGTGTTTTTCGAAGATGCTTTCTTTTACTTCTTTTGTTAAGTACATGCCAATATTATTTAAATGATTTTTATGTATTCAATGAATTTTTCCATTGAGGGTGCAAATATAGGATTTATTTTTTGTTTTGTAATACTTTTTAGCATTAAAAACAAAGTCAAAGAATTGACTATCAAGTATACTGATTCTGTACCAAGGATTGCAAATCAGTAGAGTCTTGAATTTTAATACAAATGAGTTGCGAATTTTTACTACCTACCAAATTCTTCCCCTTGGGGAGTTAGAGGGCTTTTATTTTCTAACTGGTAAATTCTGAATCAAATCAATATACAAGTTTACTTGCTTTTTCAAATCTTTGCGCTCGTAAATGGCATCTAAAAATCCGTGCTCTAACACAAATTCCGAGCGTTGAAATCCTTCTGGCAATTCTTTTCCAGTAGTGTCTTTTACTACTCTAGGCCCTGCAAATGCAATCAAAGCATTAGGTTCAGCAATATTGATATCACCTAACATGGCATAAGAAGCAGTGGTTCCACCAGTTGTTGGGTCAGTACACAACGAAATATAGGGTATTTTAGCATCTGCCAATTGTGCTAATTTCGCAGAGGTTTTTACCAATTGCATCAACGAAAGTGAGGCTTCCATCATTCTAGCTCCTCCAGATTTTGAAATCATCAAAAACGGAATTTTATGTTCAATAGAATAATTAATCGCTCTCGCAATTTTTTCTCCCACTACTGAACCCATAGAACCCCCAATAAATGCAAAATCCATCGCAGCAACTACCAAGTCTTTTCCTAATGATTTTCCAACGGCAGTTCTTACAGCATCTTTTAATTTTGTTTTTGCTTGTGCTTCTTTTAAACGATCAGGATATTTTTGGGTATCTTCAAATTTTAATGGGTCTTTTGAAGTCAAGTTTTCGTTTAATTCTGTGAACGTATTGTTGTCAAAAAACAATTCAAAATATTCTTTACTGCCAATTCGAACGTGATATCCGTCTTCTGGACTTACGTATAAATTCTTTTTTAATTCTTCTGTATCAATAATTTTACCACTAGGTGTTTTGTACCAAAGACCTTTGGGTGTGTCTTTTTTATCCTCAGTAGCCGTTTGAATTCCTTTATCTGTTCTTTTAAACCAAGCAGTCATATGATTCTTTATTTAAAGTTGTTGTTTGTATTTCAAAAGTACTTTCAACTTTTCTGAACAGCAAATGTAAAAGATTTTTTGTAGACGGTTAAAATTTCCTCCATAAAAAAAGCATCTTTCAGAAATGAAAGATGCTTTTTAGATATTTATGAAATGAATTTTTATAAGGTATTCACATTATTCAAGTCTTGGAATGCTTGTTTTAAACGCGCTTTGAAAGTGTCCTCGCCCAAACGCAACCATTTTCTTGGATCGTAATGTTTTTTGTTAGGTTGGTCTGCTCCTTCAGGATTCCCAATTTGATTTGCTAGATAAGGAGCCATTTTTTGCATATAATCTCTGATGCCTTCTGTAAAAGCGAATTGTAAATCGGTATCAATATTCATTTTGATAACACCATATCCAATGGCTTCTCTAATTTCTTCAACAGTAGAACCTGAACCTCCATGAAATACAAAATCAATCGTATTGTGAGGTACATTGTAATGTTTAGAAATGTATTCTTGTGAATTACGTAAGATTTTCGGTGTTAATTTTACGTTTCCTGGTTTGTATACTCCGTGCACATTTCCAAAAGCTGCAGCAATCGTAAACTGTGGAGAAACTTTTAATAACTCTTCATAAGCATAGGCAACTTCTTCTGGTTGAGTGTATAATTTTGAGGAATCAACATCCGAATTATCAACACCATCTTCTTCACCACCTGTAATTCCCAATTCGATTTCTAAAGTCATGCCCATTTTGCTCATTCTTGCCAAATATTCTTTACAGATTTCGATGTTTTCGTGCAAAGGCTCTTCAGATAAATCAATCATGTGCGAACTGTACAAAGGTTTTCCAGTTTCTGCAAAATGTTTTTCTGATGCATCTAACAAACCATCAATCCAAGGCAATAAATTTTTGGCACAATGGTCTGTGTGTAAAATTACAGTAACTCCATAAGCTTCTGCCAATTCATGAATGTGTTTTGCACCCGCAATTCCGCCAGCAATAGCCGCTTTTTGGTTTTCGTTAGATAGTCCTTTTCCTGCATTGAATTGTGCTCCACCATTAGAAAATTGAATGATTACTGGGGCATTTAAGTCTTTGGCAGTTTCTAAAACGCCATTGATAGTACTAGACCCAATCACGTTTACAGCAGGGATTGCAAATCCTTTTTCTTTAGCAAGTTGAAATATTGCTTGAACTTCGTTTCCTGTGGCTACTCCAGGTTTTATTGTATGACTCATGTTAGATATATTGATATTATTCTTCAAAAGTACTAAAACGATGGCTTTTTTTAATCGAAAATTGACTTTAAAATAACGAAAACGATGTATTTTTTAAAATGGATAGTTGATTCCGATGTTATACACAGCATTCGAAAAATTATAGTTGCGAAACCATTTATTACCTTCTAAATAAGGTTCGTAGGTCTTAAATCCGATATCAAAACGCAAGATTAAAAAGTTAAAATCTAAACGCGTTCCAAATCCCGAGCCTACCGCAATATTTTTTAAAGAAGATAGGTTTTTGAATCTTGCATCATCATCTACAAATTCAGAGCCTGTAATATCCCAAATGTTTCCTGCATCCATAAAAAACGCTCCTTTTAATTTACTAAACAAATCAAAACGATATTCAGCACTTGTTAAAAATTTAAAACTACCAGTATTGAACTCAAGACCTGCTCTTCTGCGACCAGGACCTAATTCATAAGTTTGCCAAGCTCTAATATCGTTAGAGCCTCCTGCAAAATAACTTTTGATAAAAGGAATGTCGGAATTGTCATAAGTAATAATGGCGCCAATCAAAGTTCTGAATGCAAAAACGGAATTGTTTCCTGTATCCCAAAATTTCTTATATTCAATATCAGCTTTAAAATATTGTGCTAATGGAATATTTAAAAATGTTTTTTTGTTATTACTATTTCTGTCTTTGGATAAAAGACCTAAAATATTCCCAGAATTGGCAACTCTAATTTTTAAAAAAGAAAAATTATTATCGTTTATATCTGATTGATTGTTATAGGTAAATGAATACCCAATTAAAGGAATCAAGAAATCGGATGTTACAATATTGAAACGATTTCGGATGTTTAAAACCGAATTATATTCAATGGGATTTGTTGCTTGAAAACCTGCGTCTGCAGCTACATCAGCCATGAATTTAACAGTTTCATCATATTTGGTTGCATCTGTAGGTAAATTTCCTCCTACACCAGGGAATATTTGTGCAATTTGATTTAGTCTTGTAAACTCTGAGCTGTAAATATCAAAAAAACTAGTAACATTCAGATTTTTAACATATTGTGTATTTAAAATTTCTAATTGGATACTCTTTTTTGTGTTGAATTGCCACTTAAAATCAGTCATAAATGTAAAGGTTTGCCTATCCAAACCAATATTTTTTTGAAAACTAGTACCAAGAGAAATGTAGGTTCTTGGAGACATTTCTTTAGGAACAAATCTGCTGAGTCTAAAAGGTGCTAAAAAACGGGGCACTTCCACAGAAATATCAGCACCCAATTCCCAACCTGGACCGTTATTGGAATTAAACCAAGATCCCAAAACAGACATTTTTAGCAATTCTGCACCTCTAAAAGCATTTCTATTGGTGATGGAAAACTTAGCAGATGTTCCAATATTTCGAATGTTGGAATGGGTAATTTCGGTCTCCAATCCTAAGTTGTATTTTTCCATGGGTGTTAAAAAAACATCCATGCGTAAATCACCAGAATCTTCAGAAAGTGGCGTAAACTTTAAAGTTGTAGATTTAAAATTTTGCAAGGATTTTAAGTGATTCCTTGTTAAATTTCGCAAAGTATCTTTATAGATTTCCCCAGGTTTTAAGAAGATAGATTGTGATAAATATTTTGGATTGAACTTGATTTTGTCATTCGTTAAGAATGAAATTCCGTTATAAGAAATGGTATCTCTTAGAATGGAATCTTTTTTGGCAAAAGAGTAATCTGTATGAACAGAAACCTCTTTGACTTTATGAATTTTGTAGGGTTTCTCAATGTAATTGCCATCCTCTTCTGTCAATCTGCTAGATGAAATTAAAAACTCAACATTGGTTTTGTAATCGGCTCTTGTAGAATCTACATAAAAACCCAAGGCAGCTTCCGTGAAATGAAATACGCCACTATTTCTAAAAAGTTTTACGACACTACTAGCTTCGTTTCTGAAATCTTGGTCTTTGTATTGATTGCCACTTTTTAAGTAACTTTCACGTTTTGCATTTCTGAAAATAGAATCCAATTCTGTAGAAGGAATTTTTATGATAATGCTATCTAAGAGGGTTGGTTTTCCTTTGGTGATATGATATTCAACAAGGGCTTTTTTATCATTATTTCTTTTGATGACGGTATCAACACTCGATTTAAAATATCCCTGTGTTTTGTAAAATGCCCATAAATTATCAGCAGTTTTTTTAATTTTATTCTCGTTTACAATAACAGGAGCATCATTTTTTAAATACCAATTATTCAAATTAATGAATGAATTTGCATACGCAATACTTTGTTTTTCGGAAAAAATATTTTTTATGAATTGATACGATTTTGGGTTTTTAACTGCCCATTCTTTGGGTATTTTTGGTTTATCAGGATTTCCTAAATTATAAAAATACAGCCCGAAAGGAAGGCCTAACAGGCGATTGTTTGGTTTTTGAAGAATATATTTTTCTAAATCGCCGCTTTTTGATTTTATACTATCAATAAAAAGTATATTTTCTCTGAGTAGGTGTTTACCCTCTGCAACTCTTTTGGTAGCATCACAAGATGCAAAAAAGACTGTTAATAAAAAATAGAAAGCAAGTTTTTTCATTATTTTAGCAACGGTAATAATGCCAAAAATAGTATTTTTCATCGGTATATTTTTATTTACAATCAATTAATGAGCATCTCTAAAAATCAATTAAAACTCATCCAGAGTTTATCTCAAAAAAAATACCGATCAAAGCATCAATTATTTATTGCTGAGGGTGTAAAAGTGGTCAATGAATTGTTGCAATCTTCTTTTGAAATCTTCCAATTATTTACAACAGATAATTTTAGTTGTGAAAATTATCAAGATAAAAAAATACTTGTTTCTGAAGCAGAGTTAAAGAAAATAAGTCAGTTAAAAACACCCAATGAAGTTATAGGATTGTTTAAAATTCCCTTAAAAAATCCACTAAAAAAATCCGGTTTGACAGTAGTTTTGGATAGTATCAACGATCCTGGAAATTTAGGGACTATCATCAGATTGTGCGATTGGTTTGGAATTTCGCAACTGGTATGCTCTGAAGATACTGTAGATTGTTACAACCCGAAAGTAGTGCAAGCGAGTATGGGTTCATTGCCAAGAATTGCTATTCATTATACTGATTTAAAAACATATTTAAAGCAAAGCAAATTGCCCATTTTTATCGCAGATATGGATGGCGAAAATGTGTATAAAAAAAAATTGCCACAAGAAGCTATTTTGATAATGGGAAATGAAGCGAATGGCGTTTCAGAGGCTATAAAAGAATTGGCAAACCAAATAATCTCCATTCCAAGATTTGGAGAAATGCAACAAACCGAAAGTTTGAATGTAGCTACTGCAACTGCTATTTTGTTGAGTGAATTTAAAAGAGGAAACGAATTATTTAAATAGCAAATTACTCAAAAGCAAACGTTAAGAAAACTCCGCGAGTACCCATATAATTGATAGGAGCAGTCCATCGACTATTAGGATCGTCATCATATTTTACTTCATTATTGATGGCAAAAACACCACGAATAGAAGGTGAAAATTTAAAAAAATACAAATAAATATCAATTCCAATACCAACTTCATACATAAAATTGTGCGTTTTCATTCGGAATTCTCCAGCGGAATTATCATCTTGGTTGGCTTCATTACTCGAAAAGTTATGATCGTAAGAAATACCTCCCAATACATAAGGCCGAATATTTTTATAACGATCTGTACTAAATTTCAATAACAATGGGACGTGTAAAT
>JANREL010000036.1 GCA_030758355.1 Polaribacter sp. | reverse complement strand
TCTAAACCCACTTGATTTGGCTTGTAATTTTCCACGATAAAATGGGTAATGGGCGATGTAAATTTTTGATAACCCGCATCATTTACATCATTATTATGAGCTTCATAACGCTTTTTCTCTTGTTGAGAATTGACATAAAACTGACAGTCTTTTACAAAAACATCACAAACATTGCAATGAAAATAAAAAATCATCCACTTTATTTTCTAATGGATTTTCACAAAGTGTGCAATACATCCTCATTTAACAGATGATTTAATCTTAAGAAGGTTAATCAATCTGTAATTGATAATTTTATGTATTGTTAAATTGATGAAGTTCAATCAATCTTTTTTTATATATTCGCTTCCGAAATTGAAAGGAAATGGTGTACTTCCTTACCCAACCGCTTTTAAAAAAAAGCTGATGACGCCTGATTAAATTAAAAAATACTTTTAATCGGGAATTTTATGCAACAAAATCAACCTTCAGTTAGACATTCAGTCGAAAAAAAAATTCGTTTTTGGATTCATATTTATCCATCTTTTTTTTCAATATTGCAATGGACAATACTCAGTATTTTTTTAGGATTATTGATTGGAAGTGCTTCTGCTGGATTTTTACAATCCCTAAATTGGACTACTGATTTTCGAGAAACTCATCTTTGGGTAATCGTTTTTTTACCAATTTGCGGTTTTGGCATTGGTTTACTTTATCATTATTACGGAAAAGAAGTAGTTTCAGGAAATAATTTATTGATAGATACCATTCATAAACCTAAAAAAACCATTCCTTTTATCATGGTTCCTTTTATCTATTTAGGAACAATTGCCACACATTTTTTTGGAGGCTCTGCAGGACGTGAAGGAACAGCTTTGCAAATGGCAGGTGCCATTGCTGATCAATTTAGCAAACCTTTTAAACTTTCAAAATCTGATAGAAAAATCTTATTGATAGCGGCTGTAGCTGGTGGATTTGGGTCAGTTTTTGGAACGCCACTAGCAGGTGCTATTTTTGCATTGGAATTTTTCTTGATTGGAAAAATCAATTACAAAGCGATTTTCCCAGCATTATTGACATCGATTTTTGCTGATATTGTAACCAAACTTTGGGGTACTCCTCATACCGATTATCAAATTGATATTGTGCCAACAATTACTTTTTCAACGGTTTTGTATGCTATTTTAGGCGGAATTGTATTCGGAATTTGTGCTGCTATTTTCAGTAAATTAAGCCATCAAACCAGTAATCTTTTTAAAACAACAATTTCATATCCTCCATTTCGTCCTCTTATAGGCGGAATTATAGTTGCATTAGCCATTTGGATGATTGGCACCACAAAATACATTGGTTTGGGAATTCCTACGATTGTTGATTCTTTTGAAAATCAATTGCCAATCTATGATTTTGCTATCAAAATGGCATTTACAATCATTACTCTTTCGGCAGGGTTTAAAGGAGGTGAAGTTACTCCACTTTTTTTTATCGGAGCAACTTTAGGAAGTGCACTAAGCTTATTTATTCCTTTACCAACAGCATTGTTAGCAGGAATGGGGTTTGTGGCTGTTTTTTCGGGAGCAACAAATACACCTATTGCTTGTACATTTATGGCAATTGAATTATTTGGAATTGAAAATGGTGTGTATTTTGCGATTTCCTGTGTAGTTTCGTACTTACTTTCTGGTCATCAAAGTATTTACAACAGTCAAAAAATTGGCGAACCAAAACATGTTTTTTTTTCAAAAGAAAAAGGAAAAAGACTGCATGAAATGTAGTCTTTTTCTTTAGATATTGTGGAGAAGATCGGGTTCGAACCGACGACCTCTACGCTGCCAGCGTAGCGCTCTAGCCAACTGAGCTACATCCCCAAAA
>JANREL010000035.1 GCA_030758355.1 Polaribacter sp. | reverse complement strand
TTTAGTAAAGTAGCATCAGAAAAAAGGCGCTGTGTTCTTTTTTTCCACCAAAAAATCATTAGAAAAACCACTATCATTGCTGGAATGATGGCTAATAATAAAAAATATTTGGGTTCTTCTAATCTGTATAATTCTGACATTATATAAAGCTTTTAAATAAAATGTTTCTCAATAAAAATTCTAAAACAAGCAAGCCTAAAGCTAAAAAAATCAATGGTCTGTATAGTTCTTGATAATTATAATATTTAAATTCTTCTATTTCCGTTTTTTCCAGCTTGTCAATTTCATCATAAATTTCTTGTAAATCCTGATTATTTGTTGCTCTAAAGTACTTTCCATCTGTTTGATTTGCAATATGTTGTAACAGTTTTTCGTCAATTTCTACTTGTTGCTTTCTAAAATTTAACAATCCAGTTCTTGGATCTTTACTCCAAGGGAAATCGGCCATTCCATTAGTTCCAATTCCAATCGTGTACACTTTAATTTCAAGTTCTCTTGCCAATTCTGCTGCCGTTTTTGGATCGATATTTCCAGAATTGTTTACGCCATCTGTCAATAAAATAATCACTTTGCTTTTTGCTTTGCTATCTTTCAATCTGTTAACAGCTGATCCCAAACCCATTCCAATGGCAGTTCCACCATCCAATTGTCCCCATTGCAATTCAGAAATGACGCTTTTTACAATGCTTTTATCACTTGTAATAGGAGTTTGTGTATAACTTTCTCCAGCATATAAAACGATTCCAATTCTATCATTAGGTCTTCTGTCCACAAAATCGATGGCAACTACTTTCAAAGCTTCCAATCTGTTTGGTTTTAAATCACGAGCCAACATACTTGCCGAAACGTCTACTGCCATTACAATATCAATTCCGTTATTGGATTTTATTTTAGAACTTACGGCCACATTTCTTGGTCTTGCGAATGCAATGATGATGGCTGCAATTGCCAAAAGGCGTAAAATATGCAACAATGGTTTTAGTTTTGCGAGCAAAGAAGTTTTTGCTTTAAATCCTTTTAAATTCGGGATTAACAAGGTTGCTCCTTCTTTTTTATGAGATAAAAAATACCAAATTGCAAGTAATGGAATCAAAACAAGCAACCATAAAAATTCGCGATTTAGAAATTCGAAATTATTCCAATTCATCTTTTTTTGGTGTTGGTTTAGGTTTCAAATTACTGATGATTTCTTCAGCATCTTTTCTGTCTTCTTCAATTTCTATAGCAATTGGTTTTGATTTTGCGAATTTCACTAAATCAGCTTCTTGTAATAATTCTTTAAGTTTTAGGATTGTTTCTTTAGACGTTTGAATGGTATTTGCATTCTGGAAATCACGCAACATGCCAATGATTTCATCCGTCGTTTTTTCTAAAGCAGGTACTTGCAATTCACGCTCAATATAGTTACGTACAATTTCAGTCAATTCACTGTAATATTCTTTTACCTGATTGTTTTGCCATAATAATTTGCTATCCAATTCATTCAATTTATAAATTGCTTCTTCAAATGGAGGTAATACTTTATATGTAGGTTTATCTTCTTCTACTTTTCGTTTTCTGATGACAAAATAGTAAATCCAGAATCCGATAATGGCTAACACTGCCAATAATAAATACACATACATTTTAAAATCATCAAAAACATAGGGTTCCCTTTTGATGGATTTTATAGGATATTTTTTAATTTTAGTAGTGTCAATTTCAACAGTTGCAACCTTAATCAACAAAGAATCTGTGAGGAATGCTTGATTTCTAACAAAAACTTGTTGTTGAGGAATGTAAAAAGCGCCGCTATCAAAACCTGTCAATACATATTTTTGAATCAACATATTGTTGACAGTATCTACTTTTGCAGAATCAATAATTTCCAAACCTTTGCCCAAAACTAGTTTTGGCAGAATGACATTTTCAGTTCCTTTTACAGAAATTTTATATTGAAATTGCTCTCCAATTCGAATGCTTGAGGTTTCAACCTGCGAATTTACCATTGAACTTTGGGCAAATCCAATAGTTGAAAACAATGCGAATATGTATCCTAATTTTTTTTTCATTTTTATGTACAACTATCTTCCTTTTTGTTTAAAATAGCCTAATAATTTTTTCACATAACCTTCATCAACTCTTGTACTGATGGTTCCTGCGCCACTTCTTTTGAACGTATTTTGATAATAATCCGTCAATCGTAAAGCATTTGCCTTGTAGTTTGTTCTGATACTTTTAGACGAGGTATTTACCAATTGAACATCACCAGCTTCAGCATCTAACATGGGTACCAGTCCTAAATTCGGAATTTCTTCATCAAATCTGTCATAAACTCTGATGCCAGTAATATCATGTTTGCTTCCTGCAATTTTTAAGGTGCGTTCATAATTATCATCTATAAAATCAGAAAGTATAAAGACAATCGCTCTTTTTTTCATCACATTTGATAAAAACTTCAATGCTTCAGAAATGTTCGTTTGTTTGCTTTTTGGCTGAAATTCAATCAATTCTCTGATGATTCTCAATACGTGACTTTTCCCCTTTTTTGGTGGAATGTATAATTCGATGGCATCCGAAAATAAAATCAAACCAACTTTATCATTGTTTTGAGTTGCCGAAAACGCTAGCGTTGCTGCAATTTCAGTAACTGTATCTTTTTTAAATTGATTTGTAGTTCCAAAAAATTCTGAACCAGAAATATCTACCATCAGCATCATTGTCAACTCGCGTTCTTCTTCAAAAACTTTTACATAAGGTTCGTTATAACGCGCTGTTACGTTCCAATCAATGGTTCTAACATCATCTCCAAATTGATATTGGCGCACTTCAGAAAACGTCATTCCACGTCCTTTGAACGAAGAATGATATTCGCCACCAAAAATATTATTAGACAAACGTTTTGTCTTAATTTCTATTTTTCGAACTTTTTTAAGTATTTCTTTGGTATCCATTTTGTAAGCTGTAGGCTGTTGGCAATTAGCTTTTACCTGTTGATAATTATCCAACAGCTAAAAACTAACAACTAATGGCTATTTAAGGAACTTCTATTTCGTTAATAATTGCGTTGATAATATCAACTGATGTGAAGTTTTCAGCTTCTGCTTCATATGTAATTCCAATTCTGTGACGCAACACATCAAACACAACTGCTCTTACATCTTCAGGAATTACATACCCTCTTCGTTTGATAAACGCATAACATTTTGCTGCTTTTGCCAGATTGATACTTCCACGTGGAGAAGCTCCAAAACTAATCAAATCCTTCAATTGACCTAATTTGTATTTGTCCGGATAACGTGTTGCAAAAATGATATCTAAAATATATTTTTCAATTTTTTCATCCATATAAACCTCATCCACCATTTTTCTAGCTCTGATAATTTGTTCCGTAGAAATTACTGGATTTACAGACGAATAATCGCCCGTTAAATTTTGGCGCATGATGATTTGTTCTTCCGCTAGTTTTGGATAATCAATCACCACTTTTAGCATAAAACGATCCACTTGCGCTTCTGGTAAAGGATAGGTACCTTCCTGTTCTACAGGGTTTTGAGTTGCCATAACTAAAAAAGGCTCTTCTAATTTAAAAGTAGTATCGCCAATAGTAATTTGGCGTTCTTGCATGGCTTCTAGCAAAGCAGATTGCACTTTTGCAGGTGCTCTGTTGATCTCATCTGCCAACACAAAATTCGCAAAAATGGGCCCTTTTTTGATGGAAAAATCATTCACTTTGGTGTTGTAAATCATGGTTCCAACAACGTCTGCAGGTAATAAATCTGGCGTAAACTGCACACGACTAAAACTCCCTTGAACTGCTTTTGACAAGGTATTGATAGCTAAAGTTTTTGCCAAACCAGGAACACCTTCCAGTAAAATGTGGCCATTTCCAAGCAAACCAATCAACAAACTTTCTATCATTTGTTTTTGACCGATAATTACTTTGTTCATTTCGCGAGTCAAAAGATCTACAAAAGCACTCTCTCTCTCTATTTTTTCATTAATAGCTCTAACATCTACGTCCATTATATATAATAATTGATGATTAATTTTTTAGGTAAACAAAACTACAATTTTAACAAAATAATTTTGTTAAAACAAGGTTAAAGATTAATTGTTAAACTCCTTATTTTAAAGGATTTTAGTTAAATTTCGATAAAGAGAAACGGGTTTCTTCAAAAACACCAAATGTAAAGTACTGAATCCAATCTCCAAGATTAAAATAAATACTATTTTCTTGTAATTTTATTTCTAAAGGTAAGTGCCTGTGGCCAAAAACAAAATAATCATAATGATTTTCTTGTAACTTTTTTTTGCAATACTGAACTAGCCATTCATTTTCTGCTCCCAAAAACTTAAAATCTTCCTCACCAGAAATCATTTTATTTTTTACAGACATATATTGGCCCAATTTCACTCCCAGATCAGGATGTAACCAACGAAACATCCATTTAAAAAGCGGAAACGTAAATACTTTTTTCATGCGTTTATAGCCAATATCTTCTGGACCTAAACCATCTCCATGACCAATTAAAAACTTTTTTTGGTTGATAAGAAACTCCTTTGGTTGATGAAAAACAGGAATGTTCAATTCTTTTTCAAAATAATCTTTCATCCACAAATCATGGTTACCAACGAAAAAGTAAATGGGAATTCCGCTGTCAGAAATTTCAGCTAATTTTCCTAAAACCCTTATAAAACCTTTAGGAACAACCGTTTTATATTCAAACCAAAAATCGAATAAATCCCCTAATAAAAAAATAGCTTCAGCATCACTTTTGATGCTATCTAACCAAGCAACAAACTTTTTTTCTCTGGGAAAACTTGCTTCCATAGTGGGAGCACCCAAATGTTGGTCTGATGCAAAATAGACTTTTTTATTGTGAGATGTTGTGATTGAAATCATGCTTACAAAGAAACACTATTCTTTTTTAGTTTCCAACTCCAATACTTTTTGGAGCATTTTATCATCTTGATGAATAATTTTGTAAAAACCAATATCACCATAAAGTACATTTGCAACGGAAGCTTTCAAATATTTTTCAATATTTTGTTTGGTTTTCATGGATGGATTTACGCGTTCTTTTATGGAAGTCAAATAATTTTGAAGAACAACATTATCCTTGTCAAAATTTTGGATGAAATCATTTAATTTCCATTTTTCGAGCTTTTTTCTGTTGGTATCAACATAATCAAATGCAAAATTATTTACAGAATTAAAGTAAAAACCAGACAAATAGGAAGTTGTATCAATCGCCACAAAAACATCAGGAATGATACCTCCACCGCCATAAACAATTTTTCCTTTTGGGGTTTTATATTTTAAAGAATCAACAACTTTGATGCTATCTTTACTTAATAATTCGCCACTTTTGATTCGGTTTTCATAGTCTTCATAATAGTTTTCTGAGGCATTTTTTCCATACGGTTTTTGAATAGAACGTCCTGTTGGCGTATAATAACGAGCAGTTGTTAACCGTACTGCAGAGCCATCACCTAAATCCATTTCTACTTGAACCAAACCTTTTCCAAAAGATCTTCGTCCAATGATTTTTCCTTTGTCATTGTCTTGCAAAGCGCCTGCTACAATTTCGGATGCTGAAGCTGAATTTTCATCAATCAACACATATAAACCGCCTTTTTCAAAAGCACCTTCTGCAGTTGCAAAATATTCTTCAACAATTCCTTTGTTGTTTTTGGTGAAAACCATGAGTTTTTTGTTTTCCAAAAATTCATCAATAATTCTGGTTGCAATATCAATATAACCCCCACCATTTCCACGCAAATCCAAGACCAAATCAGTCATGCCAATTTTTTTCAAAGCGTTTAAAGCAGTTTTAAATTCGCTGTAGGTATTTCTTGCAAAACGATCAATTTTGATGTAACCCAATTTTTCGTTTATCATGTATGATAGGTCGACACTTTTGATGTTTACTTTATCTCTTGTTAAATCAACAACGAATAAAGAATCGGTTGTTTTTCTATAAACTTGTAATTTTACTTTTGTTAACGGCTTGCCTTTTAAATACTTAGGGACATTTGCTGCACGAATTTTTTTTCCATAAAGGGTATCGTTATCTGCCATTAAAATTCGATCTCCAGCTCTGATACCAGCTTTGATACTTGGCCCCCCTTTTATAGGTTGAACTACGGTAATTGAATCGTTTATGATTCTAAATTCCACTCCAATTCCAATAAAATTTCCTTCCATACTTTCTGTAACAGCTTGGAGATTTTCTTTTGGAATATATACAGAATGAGGATCTAACTTTTCGAGCATTTCTGCAATTGCATCGTCTAAAAGTTCTTCAGTATTTACATGGTCAACATAATCTTGTTCAATAAAATTGATGAGTTTTTTTATTTTTTGTTCTTGTAAATTATTTTTTGAAAAAACAGTGCTTGACGAATTTCCACTAAAAAAAATACCGATAATAATGCCAAGAATTACAGCTAAAGAAAAATAAATAGGTAAATTATTTTTATTCATAAATAGGGTAAATGGTTAATTTCGACACCTGCTTTTTCTAAAAAGTCCAATCCAGAAGTATCTTTATAAGCGTTTGCATACACCACTCTTTTAATGCCTGCTTGATGTATTAATTTACTACAATCTTTACAAGGCGATAATGTAATATATAAAGTAGCATTTTTACAGGATTGTGTAGAGGCAGCAACTTTTAAAATAGCATTGGCTTCTGCATGCAACACTTCCCATTTTGTAACGCCATTTTCATCTTCGCAACAATTATCAAAACCTGTTGGAGTGCCATTAAATCCGTCAGAAATAATCATTCTGTCTTTGACAATTAAGGCACCTACTTGTTTTCGTTTAGAATGGGATAATTTGCCCCATTCGCGTGCCATTTTTAAATAGGCACTGTCGTATTTTAGTTGTTTTTCATCAGTCATCAACAGCGAAAGTAAAAAGATTTTCGTGCAAAAATAGTTAATAATTTACCAAAACACTCTGTCAAGCATCATCTGAATCGAAAATCCAACAACAATTGATGAAGTCACCAAAATCCAATCTCTTTTAGCTACTTTGGCAACATTTTGCAAGATGTATCCAAGAGAAACAATTAGCAATACAATAATAACTTGAGCAGCTTCAATACCAAGTGCAAACTCCACTAATGGAATCAATTTATCATCTTCTTTGCCAATCATTGCTCTGAAATAATTAGAAAATCCAAGTCCGTGAATCAACCCAAAAAATAAGGCAAAAATCAAATTGATGCTATTTTTTGTTTTGGATGTTTTTTTGGCATTGAAAATATTGGTTACTCCAGTAATAAAAATAGTTCCAGGAATTAAAAATTCGATGATTTCAACTTTGATATTGATGATTTCAAAAGCAGCTAATGTCAATGAAATCGAATGCCCAATTGTAAAAAGTGTTACCAACCAAAACACTTTTTTCCATTCCGAAAAACCAAAAATAACAGCTAAAACTATCAAAAATAAAATGTGATCGTACGCTTTTATATCCAATACATGGAAAAGACCCATTTCTACATATAATCGAAAATCGTTCATAAAATTGTCGTTTTAAAGTGGCTCAAAGATAAAAAACCTTATCAAGTGAATGATAAGGTTTTTGGTTTGTTTTTTATGTTTTATTAAAACGCATAACTGATACCAAACAGCCAATAATTTTGAATTTTATTATCAGCCGTATCAAAAGTGGCATTTACATTTGTAATTAAAGCATTGTTCAATGCTTCTTGTTTGTTGTTTCGCAAACCAAATTCAAAACCAACACCAATTTTTTTCCATAAAGTATATGAAAAAGAATTTGTCCAGTTCCAGTTGGATAAGTTGCTGTTATTATAACTTGTAAAAATCGATACATTTGATTTTACGTTTAATTTGTAGTAAGACGCTGTATAATCAGCTACCAATTTTGCTCCTGGAGAAGATTGGAAATTAGCATCCCCTTTGCTAAACACAAAATTGTAGTTTCCAGGATGCATCACAACCACCAATCTTTCAGTTGGTGTCCATGTAAAACCAACCCCAAAATCTAAAAATCCAGGATTGTTAAAATTATCAATCAAGGTTGTTCTGTATTCTGTCAATGCAGAAAGGGCCCATTTTTCATTAATTCTTCTTCCGTATAAAGAAGTGATGGTAAAAACATCAGTGGCTGTCTCAAAACCTTCATCGCCAACTATTGCTTTGTCATCCAATTTTACCCAACCCAAATTGATGCCTCCAGAATTTCTCCAAAAGAATTTTTCTTCAATCAAATTGGCAAAACCATTTACAGTCACTCCAATATTTCCTGCAGATGCATTTGGGGCGTTTCTAGAATACCAATTGTTAAAACCAGAAAAACTTGCACCTATTGTACCAAAAGCCCCTTTTCTCCAACCCGGAAGTGCGTCAATTTGTTTTTGAAGTTGATCTGCTTTGGATTGCAATGCAGCAATAGAATCTTTTTTTGATGACAATTCTTTTTTAAGTTCGTTTGAAGTTTGAGCTGAGGATATTACAGAAAAACAAAGAAAAATTAGTGCTAAAATCATTTTGTTTTTTTTCATTTCAAAATTTATTTAAGTTGTAAAAATGCGTTATTTAATATTTAATTTTCTGATGAAAACTATAGTTGACACCCAATCCAAACAATTGTCTGAATTGAACTTTGCTTGAGGCATCATCATCCATAATTGTATGAAAAGTCATGTGCATTTTAATGTGTCTGTTTACAATAAAACGAATGTTTGTTTGATAATCAACATCAACATTTCCAACTCTAGCAAGGTAATCTGTGTATAATGTCAAGATATTTTCCATTTCAACATTTTCCATAATTGCAAATTTGTAATAGAATGAAAAGTTAAAGCCCAAACTAAATGCTGTATTTTCTCCTTCTTCAACACCAAATTTCCCAGAGAATAAATCACTTACAAAAGTATATCTAGCAGTAGCGGGCGCAATATTTAAATGCAAATCGTTGGATTTTTTCCAGAGCATTCCAGGACCGTAGGTTAGATAGGCAGGAGATAAAAATTCTGAAACCAATACTTTTGGCTCTTTTTTGTAGTCAAATCCTTTGGTGTATTGAGTTCTAAAATTACCAATAAACGATAAAAACCAATATTTCCCAGTTTTTAAACCAAGTAGTGTGTTGAGCTCAAAACGGTCGTCTGTTTTTCGATAGCCTTTATTGCTGATGTGGCTTAAACCGTAACTTGTAATAAGCCTAGTGTCCCAGTTGAGATTTTCTTTTTTATAATTTATATCATAATTAAGATTGATGTTACCTGCAACTGTATTTTCACCACCGGAAGCCCAGTTAGAAAATGAAGATTGATTAAAGATAAAAGCAAATCGTCCGTGCATTTTCCACTTTGGAATGCTGTCTATTTTCTTTTGAGAAAATGAGTTTATTTTGAGTAGTAAGAAAAGTAGAAAAATGATGTTTTTCATTCAATTTTATTGAAAAAGCAAAAGTAAAATTTTAATAGAAATAACGATTGCTTTTTTAAAAAATTGC
>JANREL010000034.1 GCA_030758355.1 Polaribacter sp. | reverse complement strand
CCAGAAATTAAAATATTATATGGTTTCATGCAAAATATCTAAAGGGTTATCTTCTAAAATATCTTCTTCTGTCTCTTCTTTTGATGCGCTTACACTTAAAATCATTCCAAGCGCAAAACACGTCATCCAAATGGATGTTCCACCACTACTAATTAAGGGTAAAGTTTGTCCAGTAACTGGAAATAAATTAGTAGCAACTGCCATATTGATGCACGCTTGAAAAATGATTGGGATTCCAACGCCAATAACTAGTAAAGAGCCAAAAATAGTTTTGGTTTTTTTGACTACAATAAAAATTCGGAAAAGCAATAAAAAGTAAATAAATAGGATAAAAACACTGCCAATTAATCCATATTCTTCAGCAATAATAGCGAAGATAAAATCGGAAGTAGATTGTGGTAAAAAGTTTTTCTGTACACTTTTTCCTGGACCAACGCCCACTAAACCTCCTGTAGCAATAGCAATTTTCGCTTTTTCTACTTGATAGGCATCTTTTCCATTATCATCAGAAAAATTTTCAATTCTGCTTTGCCAAGTTTGCACTCTATTTGGCATTGCATCTGGAAATATCTTAGCTGTTAAAATAAAGAATACCAATGCAACTACCCCAATCCCTAGAATTAATCCTAGATATTTTGTTGGATAACCACCTACAAAACATAGCATTAAAATCATCACAAAAATGATGGCAGTTGTAGAGAAATTTGCAGGTAAAATAAGCATTAAAACAACTGCAATTGGTAACCAAAGAGTCAATAAACTCTCTTTTAAGCTGATTACCTTTTCTTTATTTTTTGCTAAATACCTTGCCACATAGACCATTAAAACTAATCCTGCTAATGTGGATGTTTGAAAACCAATACCCACAAATGGAATTCGAATCCATCTACTTGCATTAGCGCCACCAATTGTTGTTCCTTGCGATAATGTAAAAATTAGCAATACTATAATTACAGGCAACATCAACAAAGATCCTCCTGAAAAATATCGATAAGGAATTTTATGCACACCATAAATAATGGCAAAACCCATGAGCAACAACATCATGTGTTTTAATAAATACCCAAAAGTAGAACCACCTGTACCAACAACATAGACCAAGTTTGTACTTGCACTATACACAGGCATAAAAGAGCAAATTGCCAAAACTGCAACAATTGCCCAAATTGCTTTATCTCCTTGTATTTGCTTTAAAATGGTTTTCAATTTTTAGTATTTAGTGAAAATTCAATTTATAATTATTTTTTTACAAGTTTTTTACTGCATTTTTAAACTGACGACCTCTGTCTTCGTAATTTTCGAACAAATCAAAACTTGCACAAGCTGGGGATAACAAAACAACTTCTCCTTTTTCAGATAATTTTTGCGCAACTTTAACTGCTTCTTCTGCACCAGCAGTTTCCACAATGATATCAACTACACTTCCAAAAGTGTTTTTAATTTTTTCATTATCAATCCCTAAACAAACTATTGCCTTTACTTTTTCACGAACCAAAGGCAATAAATCTGTATAATCATTTCCTTTATCAACACCCCCAACAATCCAAATTGTTGTTTTATCCATACATTCCATAGCATAAAAAACGGAATTCACGTTGGTTGCTTTTGAATCATTGATATATTCAACACCATTGATTTTAGCAACAAATTCTAAACGATGTTCAGCACCTTCAAAGTTCTCTAAACTTTCTTTGATAAAATCCTTTCTTACTTTCAATAATTGTGCTGCTAATGTTGCAGCCATTGCATTTTTTGTATTGTGTTTTCCTTTTAATGTTAACCCTGTTAATGGCATAGTAAATGTTTCTTTTTGTATATTGGTTGTTAATATATTGTCTTTTAAAAATGCTCCAAATTCAAGTTCTCTTTCTATAGAAAATGGAACTAAAGTTGCTTTTGTTGCATTCGTTTGTAACCATTGATGTATCGCTTTATTGTCAGCATCATAAATCAAATAATCATTTGCTGTTTGATTTTTTGTAATCCTAAATTTTGACGCGATATATTTGTTAAAGTCATGGTCATATCTATCTAAATGATCAGGTGTAATATTGGTTAAAATAGCTATATGATTGTTAAAATTTTCAACACCATCCAATTGAAAGCTGCTCAATTCTAGCACATAATTTTCGAAACTTTCTTCAGCAACTAGTTGCGCAAAACTTTTTCCGATATTGCCTCCCATTCCAACATTCAATCCTGCCTTTTTCAGAATATGATGTGTTAACATCGTTGTTGTTGTTTTTCCATTTGAACCTGTTATGCCTACAATAGTTGCATTTGTAAATTGTCCTGCAAATTCAATTTCAGAAATTACAGGAATATTCAATTCCAATAATTTTTTAACAATAGGCGCTTTTTCAGGAATTCCTGGACTTTTCATAACAACATCCGCAGTAAAAATCAAATTTTCTGAATGTTGATTTTCCTCAAAATGTATTTCATGATGTAAAAGAACTTGTTTGTATTTTTCTGAAATACTTTTACTGTCAGAAACAAAAACATCAAAACTCTTTTGCTTCCCTAAAATAGCAGTTCCTACGCCACTTTCTCCTCCACCTAAAATTACAAGCCTTTCCAAATTATCTCAGTTTTAATGTTACAATGGAAAAAACAGCTAATAAAATTCCTACAATCCAAAAGCGTACTACAATTTTACTTTCGTGGTAATTTAGTTTTTGATAATGATGATGTAAAGGCGACATTTTAAAAATACGCCTTCCTTCACCAAACTTTTTTCTGGTGTATTTAAACCATGAAACTTGTAAAATCACGGAAAGATTTTCAATCACAAAAATGCCTGCTAAAACGGGAAGTAATAATTCTTTACGAACAGCAATCGCAATTACAGCAATGATTCCTCCAATAGTTAAACTTCCTGTATCCCCCATAAAAACCTGAGCTGGATAGGTATTGTACCAAAGAAATCCAATTAAAGCCCCTGCAAAAGCAAGGATAAAAACGGTCATTTCTCCTGAATTTGGAATATACATTACATCCAAATAATCCGCAAAAATAATATTACCAGAAACCCACGCAAAAACAGCTAAAGTGACCACGATAATGGCTGAGGTTCCTGCAGCCAAACCATCTATTCCGTCAGTTAAATTGGCTCCGTTTGAAATTCCTGTAACAATAAAAACAGTCACAAAAATGAAGATTATCCAACCATATTTCTCAAATCCATCACCTAAAAAACGAAATGCTTCTGCATAATCTAGCTCATTATTTTTAAGGAATGGCAAAGTCGTTTTTGTTGATTTATGTGCGTCTCCAAAAACAATTCTTTTACCATTTTCATCTCCAACTTGCTGAGAAATGGGTAATTTTTCTTTGATAGTAATATTGTCATTAAAATATAACATAGAACCCACAAAAAGTCCTAAACCAATTTGTCCTAAAACTTTAAACTTTCCTTTTAATCCTTCTTTATTCTTTTTAAAAACTTTGATGTAATCATCTAAAAACCCAATAAATCCCATCCAAAGTGTGGTTACTAATAACAAAATCACATAAATATTGTCCAATTTTGCTAATAAAATTGCAGGAATTAATGTTGCCAAAATGATGATAATTCCACCCATTGTTGGCGTTCCTGATTTTTGTTGCTGACCTTCTAATCCTAAATCTCTTATGGTTTCACCAACTTGTTGTCTTCTTAAAAAGCTGATGATTCTTTTTCCATAAATGGCTGAAATCAATAATGATAATATAAAAGCAGCAGCAGCTCTAAAAGTGATGAATTGAAAAACTCCTGTCCCTGGAACGTTGAATTGACTGTCTAAATATTGGAAAAAATAATACAGCATATTAGTTCATTTTTAGTTGATTAAAACAATTAGTTACTTCTTCCAAATCATCAAAATGCGAACGAATTCCATTAATTTCTTGATAATTTTCGTGACCTTTCCCTGCTATCAGAATAATATCTCCTTGCGATGATAATTTACAAGCAGTTTTTATAGCTTGTTTTCTATCTAAAATGGAAAGTGTTTTTTTATAATTTTCAGCAGCAACTCCAGCTTCCATTTCATCAATAATTGTCTGAGGATTTTCGCTTCGTGGATTGTCAGCAGTAAAAATTGCTTGATGACTTAGTTGAGATGCAATGTGTGCCATTTTTGGTCTTTTTGTTGCGTCTCTATCACCTCCACAACCCACAACCGTGATTACTTTTTCGTTTCCAGTCCTAATATCATTGATGGTTTCTAACACATTTTTTAGTGCGTCTGGAGTATGAGCATAATCAACTATAGCAATCACTCCATTAGAAGAAACTACATACTGAAAACGACCACTTACGCTTTCTAATTGACTTATAATCGTTAGGGTTTTTATCTTTTCTAGACCTAATAACTCTGCTGTAGCTGAAATTGCTAGCAAATTATAGACATTGAATTCACCAATTAATTTTGTCCAAACTTCAGTTCCATTAATGGTAATAAGTGTTCCGGAGAATTGCTTTTCTAAAATTTTTGCTTTAAAATCGGCTAGGGTTTTTAAAGCATACGTTTTTTTGATTGCTTTGGTATTTTGTAACATTACCAAACCATTTTTATCATCAGCATTTGTCAAAGCAAAAGCAGTTGAAGGTAAATTATCAAAAAATGATTTTTTTACATCTCTGTATGCAGTAAAAGTTTTGTGATAATCTAAATGGTCATGAGAAAGATTTGAAAAAATACCGCCAGCAAACGTCAAACCTTGGGTTCTTTTTTGATGAATTCCATGCGAACTCACTTCCATAAAACAATATTCAACTTCATTTTCAATCATTATATCTAAATAATAGTTGATCGTCAATGAATCTGGTGTTGTGTGAGTAGCTCTGAATTCAGTATCACCAACCAAAATTTTTACAGTTGAAATCAATCCAACTTTATAGCCTGCTTTTGCAAATAATTGATATAAAAGTGATGCAATCGTGGTTTTCCCATTGGTACCAGTTACACCAACCAATGCTAATTTTGATGACGGGTTTTTATAAAAATTCGCTGCCATAATTGCCAAAGCATCATGAGAATCAGCTACTTTAATATATGTGATATTTTCTTTTTTATCGGCAGGAAATTCCTCACAAATAATGGCTTTTGCCCCTAAAGAAATTGCTTTTTCAATATATAAATGACCATCCACAGAAACCCCTTTAATGGCAATAAAAACATCATTATTTGTTACATTTCTAGAGTCAAATATTAGCTGATTTACAGACAAATCAGTAACTCCAAAAACTTTTTGGATAGCCACTTTATATAATATGTCTTTTAAGTTTTTCAACTAATTCAATTTTAAAATGATTGTTTGTCCTTTTAGTTCTTTCTCTGCTTTTGAAAAAGTTTGATTTTTCACTTTTCCAACTCCAGAAACTTTTACTTTGTAGCCTTTATTTTCTAATAATGAAACTGCATCCATACCTGACATTCCAATGACATTTGGAACTGAATCTTGCTCTTTTTGGAGTAATTTTTCATAATTTTTAAAATCATTTTCTATCGATGCAAATTGCATCGAATCGTCTACAGTTTGAAAATCAATGGGTGTTGAAGTATATATTTTTTGTGCTATTTCTTTAAAAATTGGGGCAGCTACAGTTGATCCGTAATAACCTTTTCGTTTTTCAGGATCATGCACAATCACGATACAGGTATATTTTGGGTTGTCTGCAGGGAAAAATCCTGCAAATGAAGCTACATAACGCTCACTAGAATACTGACCAGGTATTTTTTCGCCATTTTCATTAATGTGGGCTGAAACGTATTTTTTTGCAGTTCCTGTTTTACCAGCCATCGAAAAATTGGGTGAATAAATGTTTGTTGCAGTTCCTCTAACAACCACATTTTCCATTACTTTTCTGACTTTTTTCAAAGTTTCTTCGGAAGCTATTTTTGGATTCAAAACTTCGGTAGTAAACTTTTTAACGGTTTTATTTTGTCTGCGTAACTCTTTTACAAAACGAGGTTTTACCATCACTCCATTATTAGCAACTGCATTATAAAACATTAAGGTTTGCATTGGTGTTACTGAAATTCCATAACCCCAAGACATCCATTCTAAGGATATTTTATTCCAACGATTTTTATCTTTTGGATTTGGAATATAAGGAATTCCTTCACCTTTAATTTGAAAACCAATAGATTTGGTAAATCCGAATTTTTCTATTTTATCGTAAAATTTTTGTGGATTATTGTCATAATGCTCTCTAATAAGTTTTACAATTCCCACATTTGAAGAGACTTCAAATACTCTTGCCGCAGAAATTTTTCCATAACCGCCTCTTTTAGAATCTTCTACCTTTGATCCGTGAATAAACATAATTCCACCATCTGTATCAACAACAGTTGAGGTGTCAATAGCTTTATCTTCTAAAGCTACCATCAGACTTGCTAATTTGAACGTTGAGCCTGGCTCATGACTTTCCCAAATAGCATAATTTCTTTTTTCAAAATAAGTACCTTCATCAGATCTTCCTAAATTTGAAATGGCTCTAATTTCGCCAGTTTTGGTTTCCATAACTACCGCACAACCATGTTCTGCATTGAAATATTCTAGTTGACGCAATAAGGCATGATGTGTAATATCTTGAATATTTACATCAATTGTTGTAATGATATCATGACCATCAATTGGTTCTTTTTCATTGACATCAGAAATTGGTTTCCATTGATTTTTAGCAATTTTTTGTTTCCAACGCAAACCATTTTCACCTTGCATATAATCAGCAAAAGCCCCTTCAATCCCTGATTCCCCTCTAAAATCATCATAACCAATGGTTCTTTCTGCAATTTTCCCAATTGGATGGGCACGAACTGTTTTATGTTCAGCTATAAAACCACCTTTGTAAACTCCCAATTTAAAAATTGGAAATTCTTTCATTTTTAGATAATCAGTATATCCTATATTTCTGGCAAGTAATAAATACCTACTGTTTGTTTTTTTGGCAACTTTTAGTTTTGATAAATAATAAGAAGAAGGTTTTCCTAACATTTTGGACAACTCGTTTGACAAGGCAACAACATTTTCATTGAAATCTTTGTCATCTACTGCAACAACATCCATTCGGATGGTAAATTTTGACATAGAAGTTGCCAGTAAATTTCCGTCAGCAGCATAAACATTTCCTTTATTAGCAAAAACAGTATCTTGTCTTATGGTAAGTTCAGTTGCCAAGGCTGTGTATTTTTTTTTCTGAAAATATTGTATATCAATAAGTTGAATGATTATTGCAATAAAAAAAATAGTCATAAAAGCCCCAATCCAAAGAACTTTTTGTACAATATTTTTTTTATGAGTTGCCAACCGATTATTATTTTTTATGAGTTACTTTAATTTTTTTTGGTGGTGTTTCTGACGGTTTTAAACCAATTTTTAAGGCTTTTTCTCTGACAGTTGATTCCATTTTGGTTCGCATCAAAATGGTTCCAATATCAATGTGTTCAGCTCTTAATTCTCTTTTCTTTTTATTTAGCTCAGAAATTTTAATTCCCTTTTTATCAATATTATGTGCACTAGAAATCATGATTAACAATAACACAACTACAAAAATGATGATGCGCCAATTTTTAAAAGAGGATTCATCTGTTAAAAAACTTCCACGAAGAAAATCGTAAATATTTTTTCTTTTTGCTTCCATATGTTACTTTTTCAAAGTTGCAATTCTCAATTTTGCACTTCTGGCTCTATTGTTTTGCTTGATTTCTGCGTTTGATGGTACGATTAATTTTCCAACTTTTTTTAAAGGTTCATTTGTATTTCCAAATATGTCTTTTTCCAATTCTCCAGAAAACATACCTGAATTGATGAATCTCTTTACCAATCTATCCTCTAAAGAATGGTAAGAAATGACACTTAATCTTCCGCTATCATTCAATAAATTGGGTATTTGAGTTAAAAATTCTTTCAAAGCTTCCAATTCTTCATTTACTTCAATTCTAAATGCTTGATAGATTTGCGCCAAAATTTTATGTTCTTTTGCTTTTGGCAAATACTTTTCTAAGATTTTTTTTAGTTGAAAACTAGAATCAATTTTTTCTTTTGCACGTTCTTCAACAATAGTTTTTGCAATACTTTTTGCATTTCTTAATTCACCGTATAAAAACAAAATTTCTGAAAGTTTTTCTTCAGGATATTTATTGATTATGTGTTTTGCAGAAATTTTCGCTTTTTGATTCATTCTCATGTCCAATTCACCATCAAAACGAGTTGAAAAACCTCTTGAAGCTTCATCAAACTGATGAGAAGAAACTCCTAAATCAGCTAAAATTCCATCTACTTTTTTGATTCCATGAAATCGTAAATACCTTGAAATAAATCTAAAATTTTCGGCAATTAATATAAATCTTGAATCATTAATGGTATTTTGTAAAGCATCTGCATCTTGGTCAAAAGCAACTAATTTTCCGTTTTCACCTAATTGATTTAAAATCTCTTTAGAATGTCCACCTCCACCAAAAGTAACATCTACATAAATGCCGTCTTTTTTGATAGCCAGTGCGTTGACGCTTTCGTGCAATAATACTGGATTATGATAACTCATCTGCATTGGTATTTCCCATTACTTCTTCCGCCAAATCAGCAAAATCATTAGCTGCTTCATCAATGGCTTTTTCATAGTTGTTTTTATCCCAAATCTCAATAATATTTACAGACGACGCCATTACTACTTCCTTGTCAATTTTAGCAAAATCGCACAATTCTTTCGGAATTAGTATTCTCCCTAAAGCATCAGCTTCAACCATTTTTACACCTGCAGTAAATCTTCTGATAAAGTCATTATTTTTCTTGTTGAATCGATTCAATTTGTTGATTTTCTCCATCATCAAATTCCATTCTTTCATTGGATACAATTCCAAACAAGGCTGAAAAACGGCTCTTTTCACCACAAAACCCTCCTCAAAAACAGGCGATAACTGCTTTTTAAAAGCAGCTGAAAACATCACCCTTCCTTTGGTGTCTGCTTTGCATTCGTATGTTCCTATGAGATGTATCACCTTAAAAAATAATTTAACATCAAAAATATATAAATTTTACCACTTTTTACCACTTTTTACCACATTGTTAATAAATAATTAAAATCTCCTTTGTTTTGAGGTATTTTTACCTTGTTGAAAACCTTGTTTAGCGAAATGCAAAAAGACTTTCTATGTAATAAAAAAAACCTACATTTGCGAAAAGTGAAACCAAACTAAACTCAATGACTGACAAGTTAAAAACTGAAGGAAAGTTTACATATGCAGAAGCTGGAGAAGGACCTGCAATCATTGTTTTACACGGATTAATGGGTGCATTAAGTAATTTTGAGGATACTTTTAATTACTTTTCAAACAATGGCTACAAAGTTTTAATACCTGAATTACCTTTATACTCTTTGCCACTTTTAAAGACGAATGTGAAGAATTTAGTATTGTTTTTGAAAGATTTTTTAGCCCACAAAAAAATAGATAAAGCTATTTTATTAGGAAATTCTTTAGGAGGTCACATTGCACTTTATTTTACCAAACATTACAAAGG
>JANREL010000033.1 GCA_030758355.1 Polaribacter sp. | reverse complement strand
TCAACCACTACAAAAATCATTGCACCAGCAGCAAAAGCCAATGCATAAGGTAAAATAGGCGTAAAAAACGAAACTGCTAAAGCACCTAAAACGGCTGCAACAGGCTCTACAACAGCCGACAATTGTCCGTAAAAAAAACTCTTTCTCCTACTAATTCCCTGTCTTCTTAGGGGCATAGCTACTGCAAATCCTTCTGGAAAATTTTGAATCCCAATACCAATGGCTAAAGAAATTGCAGCAATAATCATTTCTGTTTGCTCTACTCCTACCAAAGTTGATGCAGCTCCAAACAAAACACCTACAGCCAACCCTTCAGGAATATTATGAAGCGTAATTGCCAAAACCAATAATGTTGTTTTGTGAAAACTTGTTTTTACACCTTCTACTTCATGCTCTTTAAAATTGATGTGTAAATGTGGTAATAATTTATCCATTCCAAAAAGTACCAATGCACCCAATAAAAATCCAAAAGCCGATGGAAAAACTTTTACAAAACCCTCTCCAGGACTATTTTCAATGGCTGGTGCTAACAAACTCCAAAAACTTGCAGCTACCATTACTCCTCCTGTAAAACCTAGCATTCCGTCTAAAACTGCTCTGTTCATTTTTTTAAAAAAGAACACCAAAGCTGCACCAGCAGCTGTTAAACCCCACGTAAAAACAGAAGCATAAAATGCTGCCAAAATAGGATTTTCTCTTGCAAAAGATACTATTTGATCAAATGTACTCATGATTTTTGGATGTATAAATTATTGGCAATTTTTTTTGAAATCGTCATTTTTTGTTGATTTATTTCTATGATTAGCGAATCATCAAAAGCTTCTTTTTCTAAAACTTTTATGTGTTTTCCAAGGGTAATTCCTCTTTTATCTAAAAATTTCAAAAATTCTGAAGAAGAGTCATCAACACCAATGCAAACGCCAGCTTCATTTTTAAGTAATGTAGAAAGCAATCGTTTTTCAATTGTTTTTAAATTTCCATCTTGATCAGGAATTGGGTCTCCATGTGGATCTTGTGTTGGAAATCCTAAAAAATGATCCAATTGTTGAATCAATTTAGGGGACTGAATATGCTCTAATTGTTCAGCAACATCGTGCACTTCATCCCAAGAAAAATGGAGTTTTTCGACTAAAAATACTTCCCACAGTCGATGTTTCCGAACAATATTTGCGGCAATTTTTCTTCCTGAATTTGTCAATGAAACACCATAATATTTTTTGTAACTCACGACTTTTTTATCCGAAAGTTTGCGAATCATATCTGTAACTGATGAAGGTTTAGTTGCTAACTTTTCCGCAATTGCATTGGTGCTAATTCCTTTTTTTTCAGCAGTAGTTAGGTGAAAAATAGCTTTTAAATAATTCTCTTCTGATTGACTAAACATTGACATGGATATAAAACACAAATATATAAATTTTGATGTATAAAAAACATTTTTTAGACTTGTCTAAATATTTATTTATATTTACAAAAAATATTAATTTTGAAAAAATTTTTTTTAATACTGTTTTTATTAATTTCAAAAAAAAGTCTTTGTCAATCAATTAGTGGTTTTATCTCGGATTCTGCCGGAGAAAAAATTCCATTTACAAATGTGTATTTGAAAAATACAAAAATTGGAATTTCTTCAGATAATACTGGATTTTATGAATTGAAAAATATCCCAAAAGGCAATTACACATTGATAGTTAGTTTGGTTGGATATCAATTAAAATCTATCAAAATAAATATCAAAAATGATGAGAACATAACTCAAAATTTTATTTTAAATGAAACTGATTCATTAGAAGAAATTGTGATTTCTGGTTCGTTAAGACCAGTCTCTAAAATGGAAAGTCCAGTTCCCGTTGAAATATATAGCAATACATTTTTCAAAAAAAATCCTACTCCATCAGTATTTGA
>JANREL010000032.1 GCA_030758355.1 Polaribacter sp. | reverse complement strand
CAGATTTTGTGAATTCAGCATTTGAGGAGCACAGTATTGCAACGTTAAAAGTGGGAGCAACATTTGTGTTTGGACAAAAATATTTATCGTATCCAAATAGTAAATTCAATATTGGAAATGAAAAATATCCCTCTATAAACCTTACATATACCAAGCGTTTTGGTGCTACTAATAGCGAATTGAATTCGGATGTTTTTGTTACTACAATTCGTCAAAATATCAATGCAGGAAATTATGGAGCTTTGCAATACAACATCAGAGCAGGAGCATTTTTAAGACAAAAAAACATCGCTTTTATGGATTTTTTACAGGCAAATGGTAATCAATTTTCTTTTCCTTTAGACAATCAATTGACAAGCTTTAATTTGTTAGAGTACTATAAGTTTTATTCAAATGATAGTTATGCTGAAGCTCATATTGAGCACAATTTTAAAGGGTTTTTATTAGGTAAAATTCCTTTATTAAACAAATTGAACTTTCATTTGGTTGGTGGTGCAAAAACAATGATGATGGCTGATAAAAAGCCATACACTGAATTTTCAGTTGGATTGGACAATATCGGTTTTGGAAAATGGCGTTTTTTACGTATTGACTATGCAAAATCCTATCATGCAGGCATTCGTAATAATGGATTTTTATTTCGTTTGAATATATTGGGTCAATAATTTGAAGTGATTTTTTACTCATTTTTCGGCACGAATGACCGAATTAAATCAAGTGTTTTAAAAGAAAAACATTGACAAATTTTTAAATAGAAGTTACACATATGAAACTAAAAATTCTTTTTTTTGGGATTGCTGCTGAGTTGGCAAATACCTCAGAAGTAGAGATTTCTTTACCTGAAAAAGCTTCTGTAAAAGACTTTAAAATGGCATTGCAAATAATATTTCCAAAATTACAAAACCTCAATTCATATGCAATTGCTGTCAATGAAAGTTATGCAACTGATGCTATTTTGTTAAAATCAGGTGATGTTTTAGCCGTAATTCCACCTGTAAGCGGAGGTTAATTATTGTAAGTATTTTTTATCTACGTAAAATGTTCCAAATGGAATAATCGAACCTAAAAAGACAATTGCCAAATCTTTGATTTTCCATTGCATTTCGTCTTTGATTAAATAAGCCAAAATCAAATATAGCATAAACAATAAGCCATGAGGCATTCCAAAAAGTTTTACAAAACTTGGATCATTCAATGCATATTTATAGTACAATCCTAAAGTCATCAACAGCAAGTAGGAGATTCCTTCTAAAAATCCAACAATTCTAAATATTTTTTTCATTGGTAAAAGTTCAAAATGTAAAGATTGCAAAGTTACAAAGATGCAAAATCTAACCTCCAAAATTTAACTTTTAATAGCTAAATCTTTGTTATTTTTGTAAAACTATGCAACGAACTTCTATAAAAATTACCACTGAAAAACTCGATTTACAGGTGTGTTATGATTTTGTTTTTGATGAGACTTGTGGTGGAATTTCCGCGTTTATTGGAACAGTTCGCAATGATACTTCCGGAAAAAAAGTAGTACAATTAGATTTTTCTACTTACAAACCTATGGCAATTAGGGAAATGCAAAAAATTGCTGATGAAGCTTTGGTAACATTTGATATTCATAAAATTGCCATTCATCATGCAGAAGGATTGTTGCAAATTGGTGATATCCCTGTGATTATTACGGCATCAGCAAAACATAGAAAAGCTGCTTTTTTAGCCTGTGAATTTGCCATTGATTCGCTCAAAAAAACAGTTCCTATTTGGAAAAAAGAATTTTTTGAAGATGGCGAAGTATGGGTAAATGCGCATCCGTGAAAAAAGGTTTTAAAAAATTTAAAAGTTTCAAGTTTGAAAGTTTAATTTTTACTAAAAACTAAAAACTAAAAACTAAAAACTAAAAACTAAAAAC
>JANREL010000031.1 GCA_030758355.1 Polaribacter sp. | reverse complement strand
ATGCAAAAAATAGCAACTCCACCTTTGAATTGTCAAACTAAAAATTATTCACATTCTTTTTATTCAAAAATTGAGGCCATTTCAGAAGAAATTTGGAACGATTTAGCCTGTGAGAAAAATAGTTATTTTCATCGTGATTTTTTAAAATCAATGGAGAAAAATCATCCTGAAATTCAGTTTTATTATCACATTTTATTTGATATTCACAGCAAATCTTGTGCATTTTTTATATTTCAAATCATTGATTTTGAAATCAATAGTATTAAAAATAATTTTGAACTTTTCATCAAAAAAATTCAAAAAATAGCCTCTAAAATTCCCTTTTTTCCTTCAAGCAGACCTTTAAAAATTTTGATTGTTGGAAATGCTTTTGTGAGTGGTGAACATGGATTTTTCATAAAAGATTCTTTCGATAAAAAAGCAGTTCTGAAAGCATTTTCAAAAGCAATATTGCAGTTTACAAATACTCAAAATCAGCTAAAAATTGATGCCATTTTGTGCAAAGATTTTAAAAATGAATCACTTGCAATCACCTCGTTATTCAAAGAATATCAATTCAAACAATTTTCTGTAGAACCCAACATGGTCCTCAGAATCAGTCCTAATTGGAAAAATTTTGACGATTATTTAGCTAGTTTAAAAACCAAATTTCGAGTAAAAGCAAAGAAAGCATTACAACAAAGCGCTGACTTAAAAACGGTGCCAATTACCTCAGAAAATTGCGAAGAACAATTGCTAAAAATGAAGGATTTGTATCAAAAGGTAAGTTCGAATGCAGGATTTAATTTGGCAAATTTTAATGTGGAAACCTACAAAGATTTGAAACGTGCTTTTGGCGAAAATTATCTTATTCAATCGTATTGGAAAGAGGATAAAATGGTGGGGTTTTTATCAGGAATGATTGCAAATCATTCTTTAGATGCACATTTTGTAGGCATTGATTATTCGTTGAATAAACAACATGCCATTTACCAAAGAATGTTGTATGATTATATTAAAATTGGTATTGATAAAAATATAACGATTCTTAATTTTGGGCGAACAGCAAGCGAAATTAAAAGTTCAGTGGGTGCAATTCCACAAGATTTAACCATCTATTTTCGACATAAAAAAAGAATCACAAACCGAATTTTACACTTATTTTTGCAACGAGTTCAACCAACAGGTTTTCAGCAAAAATTTCCATTTAAAGACTTATAAAACGTATGAAAAACACGAAAGAATTGATTGACCTTTTGCAATTAGATGATTTAGAAAACAATACTTTCAGTGGAAAAAGTGTCACTATTGGAAGTGCTATCGTTTTTGGAGGACAAGTATTGGCACAAGCTGTAAATGCAGGGTATAGAACCATTCCTACAAATCGTTTTTTGCATTCGTTACACGCTTATTTTTTAGAAGCAGGCGATTTAACTACTGATATTCAATATCATGTAACTGAAATGAGAAATGGCGGCAGTTTTTCAACAAGGCGAATTACAGCCACGCAACATGACAAAACCATCTTTATCATGGCTGCATCATTTCATCAAAAAGAGGAAGGTTTTGAACATCAAATTGAAATGATTCAACCAGAAAAGCAGCCAGAAGAATTGTTGAGTTGGGACGAAATGTTCGCGCAATTTGGCGATTTTTTACCAGCATCAACCAAATCATTTCTAAGCGCAGAACGTCCTATAGATTTTAAACCAGTTCATGTTCAAAATCCATTTGAGCCTGAAAATTTACCACCAAAAGTTGAAATTTGGTTCAAACTGAAAGGTGAAATTCCTACCATGAATATTCAGAAAAAACATCAAATTTTAACTTATATTTCTGATTATAATGTATTGAATGCTGCTTTTAATCCAAACGCAAAAAAATACCATTTTGGCAATACACAAACTGCCAGTTTAGACCATTCTATGTGGTTTTTTAGAGATTTTGATTTTGATGATTGGATG
>JANREL010000030.1:8731-10011 GCA_030758355.1 Polaribacter sp. | reverse complement strand
TTTTTACTATCTAAATCCAGATATCCAATAGCAGGATTATCAAAATGAATCAAATATTTTTTTGAGGAAATTACCAATGGAATTGTGAAATTCATGAGCTCAGCATGTGTTTCATAACCATACTGCGCTCTGTTATACAAAGGCAAACGATTCCCACGTCTATTCATTCCTAAAGCTCTTGCTCCTGTTCCATATAGCACTTCATCTGAAGATAAATTGAACTCAATTTTCTCAGTCTCATCAGCTACAATATTTCCTTTTACGAAATCTAAAGGGATATGTTTTGACTTAAAATAGCCATTTTTTTCTGAGGTAATTTCTTCTCCTTTATAAATATAGGAGATTTTAAAAGGCTTTTTTTGGATTTTTACTGAGATCCCATCAGAATTGTATAATATGTCATTTTTATTCTCAACAATTGCAATGTGAATTGGTGTTGGTTTTAAAACAACTGCATGTGAATCATGATTTATTACTTCTCCTTGAGGTAAAAAGGTTGTTTCAATTATTTTAGAATTATAGAAATTAATAAAATAGAAACCGTCTGAAACGTCTATTTTAAATTGGTTGTCTTTTACAAGATTTGCACTTTTAAAAATTCTATTAGAATTTTGAGAAAAACAAGAAATAGAAATAAAAAATACTAAAAAAAGGAGTTTATAGTGCTTCATATTATATTTTTTTTAGACTGTATGGGATTTGAAAACCTGTGAGGTATTGTACTAATTTATTTATTTTTTTAGTAAAAACCCCAAAGGAATATGAATCCTTTTTTGCCATGATTTTTCAGAATGATCTGTTCCTGGAAAAAATAAATTTCTAAAGTTTTCTACTGAATATCCACTTTTTGTGTAAACAGAATCTACAGTTGGTGCATATTTTGGATAATGACGATCTAAAGTTTGATCACCATAATCAAAATAAATTTTATGAGTTTTTGCATCAGGAACATTGGCAGCTACATACCTAAAAATAGCACTTGGAAAAGGATTATTTTCTTGAACCATTGCTCCAACCCAATGTGTTGATATACAAGCTGCTCCTTCAAAAATTGTTGGGTATTCTGAAATTGCATACATAGACATTAATCCTCCCATTGAAGATCCAGCAACAAAAGTATTTTCTTTGTTTGTGTAAACAGAGAATGTAGCATCAATATAAGGTTTTAACTCAGAAACAATAAATTTTAGATATTCATCTCCTTTAAAATCAGTAGAAATATTATTTTCTTGAGCTTTTTTAATAACTTCATTTTTTGAATCTGCGTCCATAAAATCCAT